>JAUVCY010000035.1 GCA_030595585.1 Thermoplasmatota archaeon | reverse complement strand
GCCCCTTCTGAAATAGATGGCGAGGGAGATGCCTACCAGGATAAGGGAGATGATCACCAGAAGTACGGACCACAGGTTCGGTGTCACGGCTCCGGTGCCAGCAAGAATTGCAATGGAGGATCCAAGGACGAACAGGACTATAGCGAAGAAGAGGAATGCGGCCGTGATCATCCTGGCCTCACCCTGGTGCTTGCGGGCCTTGATAACCTCCAGGGCCTCATCCGACATCCTCTCGTGTTCGAGGTCTCCTTTCTCGAAGGCCTGGCGATCCACTTCCAGGGGTGTTCTGTCCGATCCATTTCTATCCAGATACCAGGAGAGGGGGCAGTAGCTCCAACGCTCGACCTCCGATGCCGAGATGAGCCTGCCTTTTGGCCTCTCCTTCATAAGCACTTGATTGCCGGTCCGGAGTATTTATATATTGTCGATTCAGGGAGTATTCGCCGGGGGAGTAGGTCCGGTATCGATTACCCGTGAATTATCCTACCATCCAAAATAGATATATTAAAATGAGACCAATGGAGTACTGCAGAGTAAAGGGACGTGGCATCATGAGGCTCATCAGGTCGATCTCAACCGTAATTGTACTGATCTTCATTGCACTGCCTGCTCTCAATGCCCTGCCGGGTCTGGTCAGGGAAGAGCCAGTTTTCTCCGATCTCCGTGTGGACCCATACCTCAGGTCCATACTCCTGGACAGCCCACGAGATGATGAGATCAGGGTCATAGCCCGGTTCAGGGACGACCCGATAGATCGAGATATCCAGTGGGCAGAGGATAACGGTCTGGAGATTGTGATGAGATTCACCGTTCTCCCCATGGCAGTCTTTGACGGGACTGCTATCGAGGTGAATTCCCTCTCCCTGTACGAACGGACCATCTGGATAGAATACGACGGTGAGATGGAACTGCTCATGGAAGTGTCGACGACGACGATCAATTCCACGGTGGCCTGGAATTCATGGATATCGGGAGCGAGGACCACATTCCCGCAGGCTACGGGCGAGGGCGTCACGGTTGCCGTTGTTGATACCGGCATCGACGCTGGCCATCCGGACCTGGACTATGGGACGAAAACGATCACGAACCTCAAGTCCGATATCCCTGGGGGGCCGTGGTATGAGCTGGAGAATTCGGACACCTCGTACGGCCACGGCACACACTGCGCAGGGACGATCGCTGGAAATGGCGACGCATCTGCAGGTGCCAGGCAGGGTGTGGCGCCAGATGCCCAATTGATCGGCCTCTGCGTGGGAGACGTGGCGATCACATTGACGAACACCCTGCAGGGACTGGAGTGGGTGTACGAGAACTCCCGCCCGCCAAATTCCGATAACATAAAGGTGGTTTCCAACTCATGGGGTGGAGGGGCATCTGAATACGACCCCGAGGATGCCACCACGAAGATCTGCCAGAAGCTGACGTTCGAAAACAATGTTCTCGTGGTGTTCGCCATGGGAAATTCGGGAAGCGATCAACATGAGGGAGCCGAGCTCACAGCCTCCCCCACCGGCCTGATACCATCCAATATCGGGGTCGCTGCATCGGAGCGCGACGGATCGGGGATCGCCGTTTTTTCATCCAGGGGTGAGCGAGGAAAGAACCAGACATATCCGGACGTCGCAGCACCGGGTGTGAAGATCTGGTCCGCACATGCAAGGGCTACTGTAATATCGGCCATGGCGGTGTTGAACGGAAATCCCAATCCATATTACCTGGCCATCTCGGGCACGTCCATGGCCACGCCCCATATCTCGGGGCTGGCCGCCCTGATGTATCAGGTGGCGCCCAGCCTTACCATGTCGGATCGGTGGGAGGATTATTCGGGGGATGATCCCGGGACGTGGTACTCCGACCCATTCAACAGGATCCACGAGATCGAGTGGATAATGGAGCAGTCCGCCAATTACATACCTCCCGACGGCGTGCCCCTGACCGATACCGATAACGACAATGGGGTGCCGGAACCAGAGGACCTTGGAGAGGCCGAGGTAGGTTGGGATGGCAGGGTGATAGATTGGGCCCAGGGTTACGGCCTTGTGGATGCCGAGAGATGTGTGGGTATCTCACTGACGTTGGAACGCCTCAGGGTGACAAATCCAGGGAAGCGGTTCGATGTCACTGACGCCATAGAGGTATATTACGGAAGGGAGGTATTCATCGTTGATGATATCAAGGAGCTCCATACGGATCGACTTCACACATCCTGGCGCGGAGAGTTCGCCAGATACGCGCAGAACCAGGACGGCCCGCTACTGGTACAAAACCAGTCCAGGCTGGTCTGGGTCCCCGAGGGCGCAACCGAGGTGCATATCACCCTGGAATATTCGCCTATCGAGCTCAGGGATATGCAGTATGCGGACCTAACCTTCAACATAGATTTTGGCAACGATGGCACGGTCGATTACGAGCACAGGCCTCTTGGTTCGAGAACGTCCGGAACCAAGGAGGCGACGATCGAGGTGGACCCGTCCCGCACTGGAGTGTATTGGGCTGTTGGGATCTATGGAAGCGGTTTCAAGGTGCTCAGGCCGATCAAGGAGTGGGAGTTCCCGGAGCTGAGAGTACCTTACGCGGTCGGTGTGGAGATGAGTCTGGCACTGAATGTGGAGGTATCCCTGGTGATAACACCTCCGAGGCCGAGCTCAATGGTCTCCTCCTGGGCCGAGGGTATGGCCTCCGAAAGCTATACGGGGGGCGTCATCGAGCTTCACGGATCGAAGTACGATCTGGACAGGGTCATTCCATTTGAGAAAGGTGGAGGTGCCGACGAAGATAAAGGCCCTGACCTCAGGTGGTTGTTCCTGGTGATGGCGATCATCGCCGCGGTGGGAGGAGGGTATTATCTCTTGAGGAGGAAGAGGTCTCAATAGCGGGCGATCTGTTACACATAAGCTAATTTCGGGATTACCATTAAATAACCTCTGACCCAGGGGTATATTGGCGATGAAATGGGCTACAAGAGGCTGAACTCCCTGGAAGACCTTATGAGAAATAAGAACCGCTCGAGGATATTTCACATGATAATGGAGATGCCAGGAGCCAGTTTTACCGAGCTCAGGCTTCACATGAGCATCAAGAACGGGACCCTCTCCCATCATCTGATAAAACTGGAGAAGGAGGACCTGATACGTTCAAAGAAGATAGGCGTATTCAGGCGTTATTATCCATCCAACGGCAATGTCCCACAGGATCTGGAGGAGAAGATAACGGATGTTATACTGATAAATCCAGGGATATCCCAGAGTATGGTTGCGAGAAAACTGGATATCACCAGACAGGTGGCCAACTACCACATCCACTCACTCAAGAGAAAGGGACACCTGATCGTTCGAAGGAACGGTCGCTCCTCCGAGCTCTTTCTCAGGTAGCCAAAAAAAAACTCCTTTCAACCGTGCTACGATCATCTCTGCCCCGGTTTTGCCGTCCAGGGATCCTCCCACCTCACCGCTTGTTGATCGTGTAAGCGCAGTTGGTGCATTTCCAGAGTTCGAATATATCCTGTCCTCTGGAAAAAGGGATCAGATTTCCCTTCTCACATTTCGGGCAGGGTGGAAATATCATATCCGCCATTTTTCGCCACCTCCAGGCACAACAACATCCTGTAAATATTTAACTCTTTTCCACTGGAAATGATGGGGTTGAAAACACGTTTTCCGTTCGATATCTCCATGGTCATGGTGATAGCACGAATTTGGTGATGGCGATGATAACGAAGGATACCACGAGTATCGTCCCCAGAAGAAGCGTCAGGTGAACGTGCGGTCCCTGTTCGGGATCGTCCAACGCCTTGAATAGCCCCTTATCTTTCAGGGTCCTCCACACCGTAACGAGAGAATAGGGTGGGGCGGTCTCGGATATCTGCCTGTCATCGGTTCGATCGACCATCTAAGCAAGAAAGAACTGGAGGATACTTAAAGTTAACTGCTTTTTGTAAAAACCACACTATTTGGCCCCTTCTTGAGTTGATCGTTCTGGGCATAATATAAATATCGAATCACGTGTGTCCCATCAAAGTTTCGGGGGCCCTTTTTATGGATACAGTTTACAACGGAGACATGAAGACGTTGGATGATGTCGTGGACATCGCCAGGAACGGGAACAAACTGGTCTTTGGTCAGGACGCAAAGGACAGGATGAACAGATGCCAGGAGATGGTATCCAAATTGGTGGAAGAGGGGGAGAAGATATATGGCGTAACAACGGGGATAGGCGAGCTCGCCTCCGTGTTGTTAACGCCCGAAAAGGGACTTGAGCTCCAGAAGAAGATCATCTTCTCCCACAGCGCGTCGATCGGGGACGAGCTTCCGCAGGAGGAGGTGAGGGCGGCCATGTCCTGTCGGGCGAATGTTTGGACAAAGGGGCACTCGGGCCTGAGGCTATCCACCGCCCAGATGTATATCGATATGATCAACAACGGCGTTATTCCGGTGGTCTATGAGAAAGGCTCTGTGGGATGCTCGGGCGATCTCAGTCCCCTCTCCCAGATAGCTGAAACCCTTCTTGGCGAGGGAGAGGTCAGATATAACGGAGAAAGGATGAAGGCGATGGAGGGCCTGAAGAGGGCGGGAATGGTCCCTCTTGAACCCACATTCAAGGAGGGCCTGGCACTGATAAACGGAACCCAGGTCATGGTGGGACAGATGTGCCTCCTTCTCGAGGATGCAAGGAAGTTGATTAGGACTGCCATTATCTCATCCGCCATGGCCCTTGACGCGCTTCATACGGTCCTCAAGCCCTTTGATCCCAGGGTGCACGCCCTGCGTCCCCACGATGGACAGATCAAGATCGCACGTCATCTTCTGGCGCTGCTGGAGGGGTCAGAGATCCTGAAGAGCCCTTCAGGTAAAGTTCAGGATGGGTACTCGATGAGGTGCACCCCCCAGGTGTTGGGGCCGTCCATCGATGTCTGGCATTATACCAAGAAGACAATTGAGATCGAGCTAAATTCCGTTGTGGACAACCCCATATTCTTCCCTGAGGACATGGACCATATCGGTGCAGGCAACTTTCATGGGCAGCCGATCGGCATAGCCGTCGACCTGATGAAGATCGGGATGGCGGAGATATGCAGCCTGTCCGAGAGACATACGAACAGGCTCCTCAACCCCGTTCTATCCGGTCTCCCTGCGTTTCTGACAAAGGATGCGGGTATGGACTCCGGATTGATGGTGGCCCAGTATACCGCGGCCGTTATGGTATCGGAGAACAAGGTTCTGGCGCATCCAGCGTCGGTGGACTCTATATCGGTATCGGCGGATCAGGAGGACCACGTGTCAATGGCCCCGGTCGGGATAAGGCACCTCAAGGAGATACACAAGAACGTGATAGGCACCCTTGCGATCGAGATGCTGGCATCTGCACAGGCCCTGGATTTCCACAAGCCATTGAACCCGGGCAAAGGGACCAAGGTGGCCTACGATCTCATCCGGGAGGTGGTCCCCTTCATGGAGGAGGACAGGCCGCTCCACCCGGATATCCTCAAGGTGTACGATCTGATCGCGTCCGGAAAGATCTTGAAAGCGGTGGAGGCGGAGGTCGGCGAGCTTTCGTTCTGAGCGCCAACATCAGCTTCAACCTGGCGGCGAACTGCCGCACCGCCGTTTGGAATGCCCCAACCGGGTCTTGCAGGATATTTGCCTTTGTACCGTGATATTATCGGTGCTGGACAGCTCGCTCAGCGTGAAATGGTGTCCCGCTCTGGATGGAAAAATAGATATGGTAAAAAGGTGATACTTTGGGGCTAGCAGCTGAATAATCCAGATTCTCATGTAGGTTGCTGGATATCCTAATAGAGATAGGTGGGACACATGAAAGCCCGAAATAGTATCTTGGTAGTACTGTCAGTAATCTTTCTCCTAACCGGAGCATTTTCCATGATCTTGCCCGTAGGAGCGGAGGCCCCCCAGGGTGATAATAATGAGGTTCCCCAGGGTGATGAAGATGTTGATTGGGTTGGCCATGGAGGCTTCACGGTTAACTCGGGAACAACGGTTACCTACAGTGAAGTGGAATGGTATCAGACGGGGTCGATCTATGTACGTGGTACATTGAACATTGAGGGATCCGATCTGAGGATGTATTATCGCACATATTTCCGAGTATATAGTGGAGGAGTCCTCAACCTGATCAACTGTAATCTGACCATCTACTCCGGCTCATATTGGTATTTTGACATTGAGGGATACGCTGATATCGAGAACTGCTACATACGGGATTCATACTACGGTATCGAATTATCGTCAAGCGGGGATGCATATGTGGCAAATTCCACGATCTACAGCTCTTATCGCGATGGTTTATACCTGCGTGGATCGGCCAATACCCTCACACTGTATAACGTGGACCTCATTGACTCAAATAGCTATGGTGTGTACAATAACTATGGATACCTGTACGCAGAGGAATTCCGGATAACCGACGCAAGCAGCTACGGTATCTACAACAACAGGGGCCGTTTGTACGGGACGAATGTCTCTATTACGGATACAGGAAGCTACGGCATCCGTAATTACTACGGATATCTCAAATGCGATGGCCTGAAGATATGGGATACAGGTAGCTACGGCATATATGGATATTATTCATATCAGTTCGATCTGAAGAATGTTGAGATATATGATACGAATTCGGATGGGATCTACTGTTACCAGAACAACAGGTATGGTACCACCACCGCCTATCTTGAGAATGTCACGATCCATGATGTCAGGTACGATGGCCTGGACCTCTATTATTCTCGAGCCGTGATAAAAGATCTGAAGATCTACAATACGACCAGTTATGGCATGTATCAGGAGTGGTATTCCACGGTCAACCTCGATGGGGGAGAGATCTACAATACCGGTAGCTATGGGGTGAGGCTCTATTACACCTATGGCTCCAGTAACTACAACGACCTGTATGTCCACAACACATCCGCCAGTTTTTACACATCCGGATCGAACAGTTTGACCACCATTTCAAATTCAAGGTTGAATGAGAACAGGGGTGATGGCCTTACCCTTAACTCCGCATCGGTATCAAATACTGAATTCAACGATAATGAGGGGTCTGGATTTGCACCCAGCGGAGCATTTTCAGGTTCGCTTTCCGGATGCGAGTTCAACGGGAACGACGAATATGGCTTGGATGTCTCAGGGTCGAGCGTCACCCTCTCAAACATTAAGATCAATGGGAACGCTCTGAGTGGTGTTCGTGCCCGGTCCTCAACCATAACATTGGCTTATGGCGAGGTGAGGGATAACGGCATGTGGGGCGTGGAGTCACGCGGTTCACGCGTTTCCATGGATAATGTGGACGTGGCCTACAACGCGATCGATGGCGTAATGGTGCAGGCAGCTGCAAACGGCGGTACCTACAACGGCTCAACCATCCACCACAATGGCAGGTATGGGGTTTACCTGAATGCAACCCCCGCCGAGTCACTGTTCACAAATAATGAGATGTATGAGAACCCAATGGGAGGCCTCCTTGCTGCCAACTGGTCCGGTATCTCGATAGAATACAATACCTTCAACAACTCCAAAAGGGGAGTGTTCGGGGACCATATCGATATTTCCGGAGAGGGAAATATATTCCATAACAATCTGGTGGGCTTGGTCCTTTCCAGGATGGACCGGGTGACCCTGGCCAAGGAGGAGTACCACGATAACGACGTTGCTCTACGGATCATAGGAACCAACAGCACGGAGATCTCGAATAGCGATTTTCAGTTCAACGGGATCGCATTGGACTGCAGGAAAAGTGTGGTAATGGCCAAGAACACCTCGTTCGCAGATAATGTGAACGATCTCACCCTGGACGCAGGCACCCTACTGAAAGGTTACAACGTTACAATACCCACCAACAAGATCGATTTCGTGGATGACGATTCCATGGTGGAACTCTACTGGTTCGTATACGTGAGCATCATCGATAACGGGACACTTTTACCAATAAAGAACGTTGAGGTGAATATCTACGATGTGGCCGGGGTGATATTCACCCAGAAGACCACAGAAACTGGATGGATCTGGGGGACCACCGTCATGGAAAATTCCCTGAACAAGAGCACCTCGTACAATGCGAACCCGATCAATATATCGGCATTCAAACCAGGTTTTGTCCCCCAATGGACAGGGCCCATTACCCTGAATTCAAACCTCGTTCAGGTGTTCGAGATGCCCATCAACTATCCTCCGGTCTTCCCCACTCCCGTGGTCAACATTCCAGAGCAGACACATCAGAAGAGGCCCATGATAATCTGGAATGCGACCACGGATGCGAACATGGACACTGTCAAGTACAACGTAAAGGTGTTCGAGGGCTCATGGGATGAGAGCGATATGATCGTGGATTCGGTTGTTGACAAGCCCTCATATACCTTTGTGAAGAACCTGAAGTTCCACATGACCCACAATGTTCACATCGAAGCCGTGGACCCATGGGGCAAATCCGCTGTTACGACCTTCCATTTCGAGACCATTAACACAGCGCCAACAACGCCCATTATCCTTGTGGACCCGGTACCTGCCTCAACTCTTGAGGACATAACCATTACGATCCTGAACTATTCCATTGATGTAGATATCGAGCCTGTGGATGAGATAACCTACATCGTCGAATGGTACAAGGAAGTGGAAACAGAGTTGGGGCGGGTGTGGGAGCTCATCAAGGCGGGACCGGATAACTTCACCCTCGGTGCAGATCAGACGGTGGAGAACGATAGGATAAGGGTTTGGGTCATACCATCAGATGGTATCGACAGAGGAGTGCCTGCGGAGAGGATCTTCAATATCAAGAACTTTGTTCCTGTCTCACTGGTCAAGTACTTCGACGTAACAATTGATGAGGATACACCCGAGACCGGATTGGTGGATCTCATCTCCAGTTTCTGGGACCGGGATAACGATGATCTCACGTTCTCGGTGGTCAGGTCCAATTACATTTCGGCCCAGATCGACACCGCAACGAGCAATTTGACCCTTATCCCGGATGAGGACTGGAATGGGGAGGATTACCTGATCATCAGGGCGGAGGACCCGAAAGTTCATCTGGATGATTGGCCGACGATAAGGATCAACGTCACGGTAAATCCGGTGAACGACGCTCCCAGGATAGATGATGTGATCATCGACGGCATAACCTATCCTGCCAAGGAGGGCGTACCCACCCTTGCCGAGGGAACCCAGGGAGGGGACATCATGATCCACGTGGTGAAATCAGACCCCGATGAGAAACATGGGACCGATGAGCACACCTTCTTCACGACCATCAAGGATATCTTGCCCGACCACTACTTCACGGAGAACGGCTATGTGTTCGAGGACAGGGCGGGTAGATTGGAGATATATCTGACGAATTACATGGTGGGGACAACGCTCTTCAACATCACCATTATGGATGCCGCGGGCGCAAAATATACGCAGACGATCAAGCTGGTGGTTTCGAACATCAACGATGAGATGAAAATGCCATCGATCCAACCCGATCCAGATGGGCTGAATAATGGCACCGTTACCTTCGTAGGCGTGAAATCAACGGACCCGGATGAGCTTATCCCCTCATCCACGGAGAATCTGGTATACACCTGGGACTTCGGCGATGGTGAGGACCCAATAACCAATGCCGGATTAATTATTGAACATAAATACGCACGGACCGGAAACTACACGGTCACCCTGACCGTGGAGGATGAGGGCGGAGTCAAGAAATCCTACAAGATGGAGATATTCGTTAACGTACCAGATCCTAAGGATCCATATGAACCGATCGGAGAAGAGGAAGAAGGGTTTTTCCAGCAGTTCGGTCTTGTCCTGTTCCTGATCATCATAGGGTTGCTGGTGGTCCTGATCATCTTCTTCTTCGCGACAAGGAAGGACCCGATGGCAGACATAGCCGAGAGGGAGGAGAAGGCCCACGAGGAGTTTATTGCGAAGCAGCAGCAGGAGGCTCTTGAAACACAGGCGAAGATAGAGGCACTGCTTTCTGGAGCACCTGCCATGCAGATGGCGGGGAATGCGCTGCCCTCCGGGGACCAGGGAGCTGGA
>JAUVCY010000318.1 GCA_030595585.1 Thermoplasmatota archaeon | reverse complement strand
TCGTATGCGGTGCAGGATGTACGCATCGCCCGAACGGGTGTAGAGGAATATCAGCGCGGGGATTATTAGCAGCAGGTTGAGAAGGATGATCAGCAGGCCCAGGGAGTTGGAGGATGAGGCGTCGGTGGTCTGCTCGAGCGGGATGTAGAACAAAAGCGCGAACATGCCCGTCAATCCTGGCGCCAGGAGGAGAAGGAACCAGCTGTCCCTCCGATCCAGGAAGAAGAACCCGATCACGCCTGCCAGCGTGATGATTATCAGGATCACCGTGGACAGGAGCATGAACGGAACGCCGGGAACGTAGTTCTTGACCGTGAACTGCTTTGTCAGGACGTTGTTGGATTCGGATGTCTCGCTCCCCTCAACGGTGTTCTCCACGATCCTGTCATCAGGGTCTATCATGATCTCGATGTCCCACTCCTTGCCCTTCTCGTACCACTTCAGGGAGGGCAGATCGAACTCGACCGTCACGACAAGGGGCTGGCCGTCAAGGAAGAAATGCGGATTTGCAGGCCCTGTGTTTACGACCTCCACGACCTCTCCCCCCACCGTGACCATGACGGTGATGTTCTCCTGGGGTCTGGTGCCGTACGTCATGATGGTTATGGCCGCCTTCCCCTTTCCCCCCTCGTAGAGATTGGAGAAAGTGGTCAGGTCCTGTGAAATGAAAGCGTCGAAGTACACCGCGTGGGCCACCACCACATCACTCTCCTCCTTACCGAGCCCCCCATCCACAACGACTATGATCCTTCCCAGATATGAGTTCGCCAGAAGGTCGGGAGGGGCCATGATCGATACGTGGGTCGTCCTGATCTCGTAGGGGTAGGTCATGTTGAGATAGGTATAGGGCGTGGCAACGGACCAGCCCTCGCTGAAATCACCCTCCATGTCCAGAGCGACCCTTATCACGTGGTTCTTGAGCATGGGAATGCCGGGCGTGGGCGTCTCACCCGCATCTGGCATATTGCATACGGTGACCACGATCGATGCTTCCGCCCCCAGGTCCACATCCATGTCCACAGCCCCAAGACGTGACATCACGATGGTGCACGTGAGGGCGATGGTCCTGTAGGTCTGGTCATCACCTGCCATGGACGCGAGGGAGTATGAGATGACCTCGCCGTACCCAGGCAGATCATTGGGGTTGGGGACCACGAACAGCTCCATCTCGGTCCCGGTGAACGGGGCCAGCGAATATGGGCCGGCGTACATATCCAGCCATGAGAGGTGGCGCATGCTCCCCCCGGGGATAACGGTGAGGTTGTCCAGGCCGTTCCCCATATTCTCGATGTAAACCCTGTAGTTGGCGGCCTCTCCCACCAGCACCTCGAGGTTCTCACCGTACCCTGCCGTATGTTTGATCGTTGATCTGAACTCCTGAAGGACCCCCACGGTGAGGTTCCGGTTCCACACCGTTGTCCGATCACCCTGGGCGCTGGCCTCCACCACGACGCCCATCTTCATGCCCGCCACGATCATGAGCGTCTCCAGCTCCTCCAGGCTTGTGACCTCTGCGAAGCCTGGCAGGGTGACGTTCACCCTGAAACGGATGCTCCCACCCCTGGGGATGAACACGGATGAGGTGCTCCCGGACCCTCCTCCTCCCGTATCGATCTCCACGTACCAGTCGGGGGACCCGATCGTGACCCTCAGGTCGAACGTATCGTTACCGTTCCCGAGGTTCACAAGGTCGATGGCGAAGGTGGCCACCTCTCCTGGATGCCTCCATACCAGTGGGCTCCAGCTGGGCGCCATCGTGAGCGCTCCACCGCTTACATACCTCACCGTAGTGTTGATCCAGACATCGTCGAGGACGTATGGGTCCCCGTACGAGGTCGCCCTCACCTTGATGGGGAGCACCTCATCCGCAGATGCCTCCATGGAGGGTGTGACCCAGACCACGATGGTGTCACGTTCCAGAGAGCCCAGTTGAACGTTGACGACCTCCAGCTCCACCGTCCATCCATCAATGGATGGGAATGACGATTCAATGGCATACGTGTCGAAACCGTTCCCGTTGTTCGTGATGTTCAATCGATAGGGTATCCTCTCGTTCGGAGAGGCGAACTTCTCGCTCTCCTCCGGCTCCAGGTCAACCCCGAACCCCTGAAGGATCGTTATCGTCACCCTGGACGAGTTTCTAAGCGGAGGGCCCTCCCAGTTCTTTGACATGGAGAACGAGGAGGTCGTGATCATGTCGATGGTGACGCTATCCCCTATCGGCGCCCCGTCAGGGATCTGGACCCTGACCCATACGGTCCCGTTGAACTCACCGTTCACGGGATCGTACCGCCTCGGTAAAAGCGGCCCTGCCACCACTCCGTTGGGATAGGTCAGGTCCCACTCCTCAGGGGGGAACGCCCCTCCCTCCGGGACGATCACAACGGCGTTGCCGGTGTAGGAGTCCCACGTGTTCCCGATGTTGGTCACGTTGAACGGGATCATTATCCTGTCGCCCGGGGCTCCGGTGAACTGGTCACCTTCCTGGGGTTCCACCGTGAAGTTGAGATACGGCTCCACATGTATGATGGCCTCCTCCGTCTTGGGGATCAGCACCCCCGGGAAGGTCTCGTTGGCAAATGGTTCTGCCCTGATGGCGATACGCGCCGTGCCGTGGAGAGGGAACGTGGGAACGATCACCTGGAGCTCGATCTCCTCGTGCCAGACCCCGCCCTCCAGGCTCATGTTGTCCTTGTAGATCTCGGGGATCCC
>JAUVCY010000042.1 GCA_030595585.1 Thermoplasmatota archaeon | reverse complement strand
TATCACTTGCTCCTGCGGTCAAGGGAGACGGGGGTTATATCCCGACCAGCCTGGCAGATGTGTACGAATCCGGCCAGAACGCGGTCATCGGATGGGACGGCGAGGTGGAGCGCCTCTACCTCTCCGTGAACATCTACGCAGATGAGGATACCAACGGCTTCCACATCATCCCATTTCCATCCATGCCGGAGATCTCGCTGGGCAACCTCTCCATTTTTGATAACTGTAGTCTTTACCTGAATGATTTTCAAACCGTTCATCATTTCTCCGCGGGAGATAGGGCAAATTCAGGTGGTGATAGGAAAACTGTTGAGGTAATGCTCCAAGAGACCATCGGAGAACATGATGTCACCGTCATCAGGGTAAACGATGTTGCAGACTTCAAGGATGAGCTCATGGAGATCATCAACGATATCGGAATGGACATAAACAGCTGGCCGGATGGGCTGAACAGGATCATCACCAATTACACGGCGAAGGGATACAACTACTTCTCCATCGACAACTATCCGATATACCAGAGGGAGAAGACGGTGGACCCATTGGTCTACCAGTTCGAGACGGATGTGCTCTTTTTTCCGCTGGAAATATCCTCGATGCTCGAGGGAGAGAGTATAATCCGTCTTGCCATGTTCACGAGCCCGGATATCCCACTGGACCTCTCGGTGCTGGATGACGTTCTAACCTATCGCCACAGGTCGTATGAATTCGTATCCTCAGAGATCCTGTCATACATCGATAGAGACCTCTGTAATATGTTCCCCCATGGAGCGGTACACGAATATTTTGTCTTCAATCTCCCCCTCTCAAGGGTGAGAGGAGACGTAATAATTCCACATGATGATATGATCTCCTGGGCTGATACCTTCGACGAATATCTCAGCTGGTATTACGAGGTGAAGATCGATCACATGCCCGAGCTCGGCCTCATTGTCTATGAAAAACGAAATAGTGACGGCCTTGTGATATGCTGCAGGGATTTCGAAGATGGGGAGTGGGTATGGGAATGGGCCCTTCCGTGTAAACCCTATGATCCTCCACATTATTTTGGTCTGTTCATTGATGATATCGACCAGGATGGAAGCGGGGACATTCTTGTTTATTCCAAGGATTCTTTCAATGACGACCTCTCCATCGTTCGATTGGACCCATTGTCAGGAGAGGGGATCGAGATCGATCTGCCGGAGCTTGATTTCATACCTGAAAAGTGCCAGGTCTTCATGGATTCAAATGGATCGAAATATTTCGGTTTCCTATCTGAATACAAGATGATCGTGATAGATCCTGAAACGATGAACTGCATCGCAACCCTTGAGATGCCTGAACCTGACGGCTGGGGGGGTGGACCCAAAATCCCGCTGGATGACTATTTGATGCATACCTGGGATGGTATCGGAGAGGGCCTCTCTTTTCACGACGGCCGTCACCATTACGCGTGGTCTCCCTTCCATCAACTATCCGAGGAGGAGAGGAACAGCTCCGGGTTCATAGATGACAACATCATCTGGCAGCAGATTTTTCGCTTTCAGTTCGAGTTCGAACAGGAGGGAATGACCTACTGGTTCGGTACGAGATGGGTCAGCACTCCTGCCACATATCTGCACATCTTCGATCCCGATACAGGGGATCTGCTGGATAATGTCTCCTACGAGGAGTTCCCCGAGTTGAAGGATTGCCTGAAATATCTTGTCTTTGACTTCGATGGTAACGGAGAGGACGAGCTCATCGCCTTAAATATCGACAGGTCCCAGGATGAATGCACCTTTCACATCTCCTGCCTAGATCCAATATCCGGACGGAGATACTGGGCCACGGAATTGATCGGTGAGTTCCTTTGGTACGAGGGATTGAGGGTGATGGACCTCGACGGGGATGGAACGCCTGTATTTATCATCCACTCCAGGGACACCGTCAACGTCGTTGACAGTGCGGATGGGACCATTATCTGGTGGGAAAGTGACAGCAGGCTTCTTGAGGGCAATCCTGATCTGAATGGAGATGGTAGGAAGGAGATAATAATAGCCCATGGTCGCTTCGAAGTGAAGATCCTTGATCCCTTTACGGGTAATGTGACGCTGAATATCCCCTACTATACGGGCGAGGTTATCCCGATCACCTGCACCGATCTGAACCAGGATGGTTTTGAGGATCTCATCTATATTGATCAGTATCCCTGGGGATCTAATATCCCCAGCGAAATTATGATCCTTGACGGAAAGACAGGAGATAAGATGCTGTACCCTTACCTACCCTGGCCCAGCTTCATCTTTGAGGGAGATGGATCGACCCTCATCATAATTGAGACCCAGTACCATGGAATGGGCATCAACTTCAATGCGGAGATGATGGATAGACTGCAGAGCAATGAAACAGCGAGATATTCAATAACTATCCTTGAGGAGGGGCCCTCCGAAGAGGAAGATGACGGAAGCGATATCTTCAAGGTAGCCCCGCTTTTCCTTCTGGTCTGTCTGTTAATGGTACCCCTGTACCTCATGGTCGTGAAAAGAAAGAAAAGAAGAGGATGATCCTGACACAGCGAAAATGGTCAAACTCCCTCAAGCTTCTCCGCTGCGAGTATCGCAGCCCCTGTAGCGGTGACGATCTGGGGCATGTCGGGGACGTACATCTCCATTCCCAGCTCTTTTTCCATGGCCCTGACCATCCCAATGTTCCTCGCCGGTCCCCCGTCGAAGAACACGACATTCTCTACCCCTACCTTCTTGGCCATCGCCACAAGCCTCCTGGCAACGGCGCGATGGATGCCCGCGATTATATCCTCCTTTGAGTGCCCCTGGAATATCAGGTTGGCAACCTCCGACTTGGCGAACACAAGGCAAGTCGTGGTGATGTCCACCGGGTTCTTCGATCTGAGAGATAGCTCACCCATCTGGTCCAATGGAACCTTCAGCACCTTTGCAAGTACCTCAAGGAAACGTCCTGTGCCCGCGGCGCACTTGTCGTTCATGGCGAAGTTGATCATCTGGAGGTTATCGTCCATTGCGATCACCTTCGTATCCTGACCGCCGATATCGATGATGGTCCGGACCCCTATCTCCGATCCCAGCCACTGGACCCCTCTGGCATTCGCGGAGATCTCGCTTATGCTCTCCTGCGCCAGCGAGGTCACCCTCCTCCCGTAACCAGTGGAGATAATATGGTCGATCTGCTCGAACTTCAGCCCGGCCATCTCCAGGGCCTGGTCCAGCACCTTCCTGGACGTCTGATCGTGATTGTGCCCCGTGGGCGACACACCGAAGCCCACCCTCTTTCCATCCTGTACGATCGACGCCTTCACGTAGGTCGATCCGAGGTCAACGCCCGCAGTGATCATCTCTTCACCCTCCTGAACAGGTCAAAGAACGACCTCTTCTTCACAACGACCTCCTCCCTCCTGACCTCCTCCTCGCCCTCGTGTTCCCTGGGAGCCATGAACGCCGCACCCATCGCCCCTGTGAGCTGGGGATGTTCGGGAACGAACACCTCACGGTTCGCCACCGACCTCAGCTCCTCCACGACCCCGATGTTCTCACCAACCCCGCCCCCAATGAACACGGGGCCCTTGGACCTCATGGAGTTGATCAGGCCGTTCACCTTTCTTGCAACCATCTTGTCCAGCCCGGCGAGGATATCCTCCTTCTTCTTTCCCTTGGCGATCATTGAGACCACCTCGGACTCCGCAAAGACCGTACAGGTGGCGCAGACCTCCTCCCCCCCACAGGAGCTCACCGCAAGGGAGCCCGCGTCCTTGATGTCCACCTCCAGTGCGGTGGCCATCGCATCAAGAAATGATCCGGTGCCGGAGGAGCACTTGTCGTTGGTCCTGAAATCCTCTATGATCCCCATCTCCCCCCTCCTCATGGCCCGGATCCCCTGCCCGCCGATGTCGATCAGGATCACCGACTCCGGATGGAGGTAATAGGCCCCCTTTGAGAACGCGGTGATCTCGGTCCTGGCCATATTTGCAAAATCAACAGAGCGCCTGCCCTGCCCAGTGGCCACGATGTACCGGATCTGGCCGTTGTCCACGCCGGCCTCCTTCAGCACCTCATCCAGCAGGGATCTCGCAAGTTTTCCCGGCTCCATGGTAGTGTGCTGGACCCCGTGTGCGACCAGCTTACGCTCCTTGTCCACCACCGCGACCTTGGTGCTTATCGCACCCACGTCAATGCCCACATCGTAGGGTTTGAGGGGTTCGCTCAACTGCTGCCCTCCTTCTTCACGCTGAACGCCCTTCGGGTCTTGATCATCTCCACGAACGCCTCGATCCTGGTCCTGACCTGCTCCACGTCCCCGTCGTCGTACTCGCTCTCGAGCTTGATCATTGGTATCTCCGCCTCCCGGAGCTTCATCTCTATCTTGGTGGCCTCCAGGTTGTTCAGATGGCATCCTCTCAGCGTGTGGAATACCACTCCCTCCACACCGAACAGCTGGATCGACTCCTTCATCCTCCTGACACGATCGTCATTGGGTGAGAAGCAGGGACAGGTGCAGGGAAAGAAATACCTCTCTGCAAGGGCCATGAGCATCTCCGACATGGAGCGCTCATCCAGCATCACGGGGTCGGACATTATCCTGTGGCCGGAACAGAGCTCGTCGCTCACTATCAGGCCTCCGCTCTCCTCCACAAGGGATGGGATCTTGAAGTTTGGATATATCATGGGTGACCCCGCCAGCATGATCCTGGCGGCCCCGGTCTCCCCTGCGTGGAGGCCTTTCCTGACCATCACCTTGAGCTCCTTTTCAAGGTCCTTCACCTTCTTTGTCCACCTGGTTATCTCATCCTTCTGGGACGCCTGGGCGATCAACATCATGTCCTGGCCGGATATCGGGGGGGTTTTGCTCTTCCGATATTCGAGCAGCCTGCCCCAGGCGGCCTGGGCGTCGTTCCATTTGCCGATCTCGTTCAGAAGCGCCTTCCTCTTGATCCTCCTGCCAGTAAGCGCCTCCAGCTTCTGCTTGAGGAACTTTATCTCCCCCATCCAGAGCCTGGATGTGGTATCTCCTGTCTTGACCCGCGGGATGTTCATCATCATCACCGGGGCCCAGTCCTCGTAGATCTCCGCGAGTTTCAGCTTTCCGTCACATGTGGCAGGGCATACCAGCAGGTCGATCTCCTCGGCGATCGGGTCCGAATGGACCATCTTGGCGCCTAGCGTTGACTTGACCATTGGGCACAATCCAGCATCACCAAGCAGCTCATTTGCGGGGTGGACCGGCTCGTAATAGCCGGAGGATACCCTCACCCCCCTCGCCCCGGCGGCGTTGATCAGCTCGAACGGGACCATGACGCACAGTGTCCCCACGATCTTCCCCCCTCCCTTTCTGAACTCCTTGAGCTCCTTGACGCGGATCCCACCGTAGGTGTGGATATCGTCGAAGTACTTCATCACGGCAGGCCGATCTTTCTGGGCCTTGAGGTTCTCTCTCACCCTCTTTTCCATCTTCCTCGATTCCACAGTCGTCCTCTTCCTCTGCTCATCTGAGAAGTACTCCTCCCTGTCCTTGAGGTATCTGGGCGGCCCTTCCTGGTCACTTCTGGACATCTACTTTCCCTCCTTTTTATGAAACATTCCCAAAAAGCCCAATCGTCCGGGCTTTTTTGAGGATGCTAACCTCTTCGGCCCAAAGGATAGGGAAAGACACCCCTCCTCCGGGCACATCTCCACACATCTCCCGCAGAGCGTGCAGTCCGATCCTGACACGTCCACGCTCTCCATATCCTCGAAGACCCTGTCGTGGTCCACCGGGCACACCCTGAGGCATATCCTGCACTTGGTGCACTTCTCCACGTCCTTTTCAAGCCACATCAGGGAGAAGCGGCTGAAGAGGGCCATGAACGCCCCCATTGGGCATATCCTGCAGAACGCCATCTTGATGAAAAAAGCGGATACAAGAAACAGCAGAAGCGATATGATCGCAAGGACCGGGAGCACCGTCCCCAAAGGTTCCAGCCCCAACAGCTGTTCGGAAACCGTGAAGAAACCCTTTGCGGGACAGACCTGACAGAACGGGAGCGCCAGCGTCGACTGACAGCCCAGCAGGCCCAGCCCCGAGGCCCCGATAGGTAGAGATATCAGAACGGTGAGGAACAGGATCACATACTTCACCGGCCTCAGAAGCTCCCGATGGGACCATTTCAATCTGTAAGGCCTGATGTTCATCTTCTCCCGAAGATACGCCAGACCCTCCTGGACCAGCCCGAACGGGCAGAGCCACGAGCACCAGATCCTTCCAAGGACCAGCACCATCAGCACGATGATCAACAGGACGACGATAACGTCAACGTAGTAGGTCGACGCCCCGCTGGTCATGCCGTCCTGGAACTGATAGTAGAAACAGGATGTGGGGGCCGTATCCACATATCTACAAGACGCATTGGGGAGGAACAGCATTCGGAGCATCGGTGAGGTGCCAAAAGGGGGAAGGCCAAAACTCTGTCCAAGCAGGAAGGCCACTCCCAGGAACTGGAAGATCAGCCGCCAGGGCCTGATGATGCTCCCCTTGAACCTATCCATCACTCCTTCCACATCCGCTTCCTTTTGATGTACAGCCTGACCGCGATACCAATTTCTATAAGCGCTATCGCCACCCCTATCATGATAATGACCTGGAGCCACTGGATGACCTCGTCAACCTCTCCAAGCACCGCCTCCATCTCCTTTGTCTCCCCGTCGATCACGTAGACGTGGGGCGTTGAATACCCTGATGTGAAATCGCCCTTCCCGTTGTATCCGCCCTGACCTGCTATGATCTCTATCTGACCATCCTTGTCCGGGTCCGCAAGGACGACTCCCAGTATATCCCTCCCAAGGTTCTCGGACTGCCACTCCAGCTGATGGGTGACACCATCATACACGAAGATATAGCCGCCCATGTTCCCCACAACGATCTCCAGCGTGCCATCATTATCGATGTCCCCGATGTCCAGACCGTACGCCTTGGGGCCCAGGTTCTCGCTCCGCCATACCTGCCTGTATTCGCCGTCCATGAAGTGGTGGATGAACAGCCACCCCTCCCTGTACCTGTAGCCGTTGGACGTAACTATCTCAAGGACGCCGTCGCCGTCCAGGTCCACGATCTTCATCCCCTCCATGCACCCCTCAAGGTCTGGGCTCTTCCACTCCAGCTCCTTCGTCTCCAGGTCGAACACGCGAAGGTAGCCCTCTCCCTTGACGTCCCCGAGGGCGGAGCCGGATGTGCAGATCAGCTCGTCCTCCCCGTCGTTGTCAACATCGGCGATCTCGATATGGCGGATCCTCGAATCGAAAGGGTCCAGCTGGTCGTAAGGCTCCTTCTCCCCCTGGCGGAAGAAGTACACCGTCCCCCAGCCCTGGTCCGTCTTGAAGCCGGTTCCCACTATCAGCTCGTTCTTCCCATCCCCGTCCAGGTCGTGCAGTAACAATCCGTGGGCGTCCCTCACAAGTCCTGTGGAGGTCCACTCCACCTTCTTGGTCTGGCCGTCTATGGAGCGGACTATCCCGTCCCCGTCGCCAACGATGATCTCCAAGGCGCTGTCATCGTCGAACTGCCCTGTTGTCAGCCCCCACACACGGGTGCCGAACTGATCGGATATCCAGTCCACGTGGTAATCCCCGGACCTGAATTCGGCAGATACCACGTATCCATCGTAAGACCCGAACAGTATCTCCATTCGGCCGTCGTCGTCCACGTCCTCGCAGATGATCGATCCGAACCTGCCTATCCCCGAGGTGAGGTCGGACGGCTCCACCTCGGCGGACGCCATCGTAAGAAAGAAGGGGACGATCAGCAGTGTTGTCAATACCAGCGCCCATCTCATCTAGCTCCTCCTCCCTTTTATCCTGTTTATTACCGGCCGATATAGAAGTGCCATGAATATCGCGGAGAGTATGACCATCACGATGATCGTACCTATCCATATGAAGCCTTTCCCCGGGTCCTCCTCCACCTCCCCTCCAAATCGATAGAGTATCACGGTGTGGGTCTTACCAAGGCCGGAGGCGAGATATCTTCCGTCAGGGGACCACCTGGAGTGCATCACCATCGCGTGCTGCTCCACCCCGTCCTTGAACACCTTCATATCGGAGCCGGTCTCCATGTCCTTGATGTCCAGGGTGAGGTCCACTCCCGAGATCGCCGCGATCTGGCCGTTTGGATGAATGTCCACTCCCCTTACGCAGTTGTGGTCCCCCCAGCTGGTCCGACCCTCCCCTGTGGTCGTGTTCCAGGTCTTTATCTTGTAATCCCGGGAGCCGGTGATCAATATGGAATCGTCCGGGCTCCAGTCCAGGTCCAGCACCCCGGAGGTGTGCCCGCTTATGTTCAAGAGGACCTCGGACCCGGGAAACGACCAGATCCGAACGGTCCGGTCGTCCGAGCAGGTCGCGATCCTCTCCCCATCGTGGGACCATTTAACGCCAAGGACCCCGTCCCGATGTCCCTTGAGCACCGTGACGGGGAACCCAGTGTTCATGTCCCAGACACGGGTGATGTTCTCTCCAGCGTTCTGGGGTATCACTTTGTCCGTTCCGGACCCGGAGGCCAGGTAGCGCGAATTGGGAGAGAAGTCCAGGCAGAGGATGGAGCCCTCGTGCCCGGGGAGCGTCCATTTGCGGTCCCACGTCCCAACGTTGAAAACGACCACTTTCAGTGAATCACCCCCCACCGCCAGGTATCGCCCGTCCGGGGAGAACGCGCACGCCCTCAGGGGCATCGTTCCATCCGGGGCGAAACCGTCGCACCTGGTCTCCGTCGGGTTGAGGTCCAGCACCGTCAGGACCGACCCGTCCGATGCGTTCAGAACGTAACAGGTATTATCGAAGAAGGTGGCGGCTATGAGCGTCCCGTCCGGGGACCAATCGAGCTTCCAGAAGGTCGCCTCGTCGTCATCTTTTACGAACTCCCACACCTTCTCCAGCGTCCTTGGGTCCAGATCTTCATCTGCCGAATTGGATAAAGGCAGTACCATGACCAGGACGATAAGGGTTGAAAGCAGCAGGGTAGTGGACCTGATCATCGCATCTCCTCCTTCAGCGTATCCCTCTCGTACCTCATGGACCTGACGAACAGGAGGATCAGCAGCAGGACCAGGAGGTCAAACGTTATTACGGCCCCGGCCCCCAGGACATAGGGGATCCGCCTCGCCTCCAGGTCTATCGCCGAACCGACGTCCTCGCCGGTATCCGCCCCCGGCTCCACGATCAATGAGGCCGTTGTGACCCCATCGGCCATGTCGTCCATCCCGGCCCTGACCGTGACCTCTATGGTGGACCTGGAGGAGACAACAGGGGGTAGGTAAACAGCGTGGAACGTCCCATCCTGATCCGTTACGGCCTCGCCCTCGAACGTCACCTCGCCTGCGGAGACAGTGAAATGGATAAGCGATCCCGCAACACTCTCCTCGTTCTGATCGAAGACGGTCAGGTTGATGCCCACTACGTCGTCGGATGTGAACTCCACGATGTCCGGGACCATCCTGACGGATAGGCCGATGGGGCGGTCCCCGATGCAGTAGACGGTCCAGTCGCAGCCGCCAAAATATATCGATCCGTTGTGCAGGACCGGTGAGCTGTAGATGTAGCCCTTGACGGTGTGGTTCCAGAGTATAACACCGTTGGTTGCATCCATGCAGTACATATTGTAATCGTCCGACCCGAGGTATAGGGTCCCGTTGTTCAGGACCGGTGAGGACCCGCCCTGGAAATCCCTGGTCTCCGTGGACCAGAGGACCTCGTCCTCCTGGATCTCACCGCTTCCATCCGGGTCGGCCGCAGGAAGGCACCAGCAGTACTCGAAGGAGCCGAAGT
>JAUVCY010000135.1 GCA_030595585.1 Thermoplasmatota archaeon | reverse complement strand
CATACACGGACCCGGGTCCGTCAGCATGTTCGATACGCTTGATGTGGATCTGACGGTCAGCAGCGCTATGACCCTAACGGGGACCACCGCAGTGATCGATGGGATCGTGTATCCTTCGTTCTACGGATTTGACGGCCACCTTGTGGTGGGCTCTGGCGGACACTTGACCATAAACGATACCGCGGTCCGTTTCCTCACCGACGACGGCCCCGCTTACATCCTTATCGAGAACGGCGGCATTCTGGACATGAACAACGTCACCCTCGAGGCGATGGGGTCAGGTGGACTCTACATATATCTGCTGGGCACAGGTGCGCCACAGCTCAATATGAACGTTGGCGAGATCGACGTGATCAGCACCGTGGCCAGGGGAGGGGCGGCGATCGATGTTGTGGGCGAGAACTTCGGATCATCAATGAACATCCTCGGCTCAAATGTGGACGTTTCCGTCTCAGCAGACAACATCTTCATGAATGATCTTTACGCAAGAGAGTGCGCTCTGGAGCTTGGTGGAGGAGGGGTTGGCATTATGGACCTCGACTGGGATGGCGTATCGTTCACATCCTCGGACGCCCGGTTCAACAGGACGCTTGACCTCTACGATAATTCTCAATTCCTCAATGTGACCTTCAACGGAACCCTGCCCGCCGGAAGGAACCACTGGCTGAAGGCAATGGGCTCGGCGGTGGTGGAGGTTTCATGGTACGTCGACTGCCTTGTGACGGATTCTGTATCGAATCCCCTCCCCGGCGCTACCGTTGATGTAACCCGGATCAACCCGTCGATCCCCTATTCGGACTCATTTACAACCGATGGGAATGCTATGGTTTCGATCCCTCTTGCACAGACGCTTATAACATCATCGGGTAAGATCTTCCTCGGGAACTATATGATGGTCGGCTCTTTCATGGGCTACACCTCCACCTCTCGATCGGCAACCATCGCAGGAAGCAGTTCCTTGATCATCTCCATAGTGGGGGGGCCCGATCTCGTGGCCAGCCTCATCAGATCCGAGGGTTCTCTGATCACGGGAAATCAGGTTAAGCTCCTTGCCAATGTAACCAACGAGGGTGTCTTCGACGCGGGTGAGTTCATCGTGGATTTCCAGGTCAACGGAGAGCTTATCGGCGAGGCCGCAGTTGATGGACTGGCGGCCGGCGAGTATATTGAGCTTACGTTCGATTGGATCGCCCTGGAGGGTGAGGCCATGTTCGACCTCACCGTTGATATGCTGGACCAGGTCCGCGAGGTAGACGAGGAGAACAACCTTCTTTCGATGATGAACTTCATCGGGATGGGGCCCGATTTCACAATGGATATCCAGGTCAACTCAACGGAGTGGGTCTACCTCTCTCCCTCGGACATATATCTCTTCGTAGAGAATATCGGCGAGGATGACCCCGATATGAACCCGTTCCACGTCAATATCACCTGGCATACGGATGATGACATTGGGATCGTCGCCTCTTATGTGACCTTCGATTACATCGGTGGACAGGGAGGATGGGCCGAGGCGTATGTGGAGTGGACCCCGACCGTGGTAGGGGATGTCACGATGATCGCCCAGGTCATATCGATATACGACTACGTACCTGTAAACTCAATGGACACCCAGGACATTCTCGTAAGGACACTACCCGACCTGATGGTAGTTCCGGGAAGCGTCGAGGTTCTTCCCTACACGCCGGTGACCGTCAACGGAAGGAGCAGGATAGAGTTCGATGTGATGAACTACGGTGAACTGCCCGCAGGTCAGTTCCAGATAACCCTGTATCATGATGGCGTGTCCGAGGAGAACAGATCGAGCATAGATGTGCTCGTGGATGGACTGGAGCCAGAGGAGGTCATTCATATCGCCATTGGATGGGATGCGGACCTGTCGTTGGGGTATCACGATCTTATTGTGGTCATAGACAGCCTGGATAACGTGAACGAACAGTACGAGGACAACAATAAGTTCATCCAGGAGGTGATGGTGGACCTGGAACCGGACCTGGCGATAGAGGCAGATATTGGTTACTGGCCCAACCAGATCACGGATGGAGGCAATATCACTATATGGGTAGTTGTCAGCAATATCGGGAACACCACCGCTCAGAACGTGGAGGTCCGGATCGCAATGGACTCGGATGCAAATGTCATCAGGGCCCTGGTGATCGACCTGTTACCCGGGCAGACCTACAACGCCACCATATTCTGGGATGCTGTAGGCCCAGGAGACCATACGCTCTATGCTATCGTCGACCCCGACAATCACGTGGTGGAGAAGGATGAGACGAACAACCTCAGGTACAGGGAGATCCTGGTCCTGACGAAACCCGATGTGGGATTGGGCGAGGACGACCTGCTGATAACGCCAGGCTCTCCGATACCTCTGGAATCCACCGTGTCCCTGCAGGCGACCATCTGGAACTATGGAGAGACGTTGGCAAGGAACGTAAAGGTGAGGTTCTACGACGGCGACCCGTCGGATGGCGGCCGGATCATTAATTGGAAGGATACGGAGCCATCCATCGTTATTGATGAGATAGCGGGAGGCGACTGGGCCGAGATCAACATCGATTGGATCGCAGGCGTTGGAGGGTACCATCAGATATACGTGACGATCGATCCAACCGGATTGATCGATGAGGGGAACGAGGAGAACAATATCCTCTTCACCGAAGTATATGTGAAGACCCTCCCTGACATTTACGTCTCCTCACTTCAGATATATCAAGGTGGTTTCCTCGTAACATCATCCGGTGTCGGTAACACCGTGATCCTGAATGTGACGATAATGAACCTGGGGGATATGTCCTCACAGGGGTTTGCGATCTCGTTCCATGACGGCGATTATATGCGGTTCCCGGAAAGCACGGGAAGGATCGGCCTGGAGAACAGGTATCCGGCCGATCACCTGCAGGGAGGCTCAACGATATATGTCGAGATGCCCTGGACAGTATCATATCCGAAGGGTGTGAGGGACCTCTTCGTCAACGTGATAACAACAGATGGGGCCGAGCAGAGGGATGACAACAACAGGCTCAGCACCAATCTGGAGGTGTTCGATATAGAGGATGTCCCCGAGCTTGTGGCACAGGAGGATACGATATCACTGATGTCCTCGTACAGGGCTGTGATGGTTGAAGATGGCGGTGTGGCGTTCATTGGTATGAACATTTCCATCGAGTTCAATATCACGAACGATGGTGGAAAGGCCGCAAGCAATGCTACCGTGACATTATTGGCCTCCAACTCCACGGACTCCTGGGTCGAAATGAACATATCCACAGGTTTCATTGAAAACAATGGTGTCTCGGTTATCAGGGGTTACTGGAACCTCATGTCCATAGGTATGAACACCCTGCAGATAATTGTGGACCCAGATAACGATATAAGGGAATTCGACGAGGGGAACAATATCATGGAGGTCACCCTCGAAGTACTCGAGGCTCCTGATATATCTATTCGAATTGATACGACATCGGATGGATATGACATCGAAACCGGAGAGCTCAAGTTGATCAAGGGCAAGGACCACCGGGTCACCTTTATCATTACCAATTCCGCCAACTACACCTTCGACGGCCTGGATGTCAGCTTCGCGGACGAGATACGGACGATATCATTGACCCCCTATGGGGTTCAGGAGGTTACCTTCACGTACACTCCACTTGATACCGTGAACACCTACGAGTCCGGCCTGGTGAACGTATACGGCTGGTTCTATGAGGAGGATATGAGCAATAATGACGTCTCCGTCTTCCTGAGGATCTCCGAGGAGGAGGAGGAATTCCCGGTAGCGCTTGTGGTGGTCATCATCATACTGGTGTTGATCCTGGCAGGTGCGGGAATCGCTGGATATCTCTACTATCAGAAGACCAAGAAGGAGCAGATGGCGAAGTGTTCCAACTGCAGTGGACTGGTGGAGATCGAGGCGGAGTTCTGCCCCCACTGCGGCATCGAGTTCTCCGATGAGATCGAGTGCGAGTGCGGTTCTGTCATCCCACCGGATGCCACCGAATGTCCCGAGTGTGGAAAGCCCGTCAAGGTGGACCTGTTGAAGCTCCAGGAGGAGGGAGATGGGGAGGATGAGGGAGAGGAGGCCGAGGAGGCTGGTGAGGAGCCGGAGGAGGAGTTCGAGATGGAGGTGGATGAGGAGCTGGAGGAGCTCAAGGTCGCCCAGGTCCCCAAGGTACAGCAGGATGTGGAGGAACCGGAGGAGCAGGAGGCCGGCGATGTCTCGGAGGAGGAGATGGCAGAGTGCTTCGAATGCAGTGCAGTGATACCGATATCCGCACCAATATGCCCACACTGTGGAGCCGTTTTCGAGTAAAGGCGAAAAGATAATAACGCACTTTTGTCTTATCGAGATAATGGCACCATTCGACGTAGACAAGGCACTGGAAGGATACGATAAAGAGGATCTGACCATCGTCACGGTATGTTCACATTCAAGCCTGCAGATATTTCATGGGGCCAGGATCGAGGGATTCAAGACGATGGGCATATCCATCGGAAGGCCTCCCAGGATCTTCGATGCTTTCCCCCTTGCCAAACCGGACAAGTTCCTTCTCCTGGATAACTATCGGCAGATAGAGGACCATGTCGATGAGATCCTGGGGGAGAACGCGATAATCATACCTCACGGCTCCTTTGTTGAGTATCTGGGCGCCGATAAGTTCAGGGACCTACCCCTGCCTACCTTCGGCAACAGGAGGGTGCTGGAGTGGGAGTCCGACAGGAACATGGAGAGGGTATGGCTGGAAGGTGCGGGGATCCAGATGCCCGAGGAGATCAAGGACCCGAAGAAGATAGACCGGCCTGTAATGGTGAAATATCAGGGGGCCAAGGGGGGAAGGGGCTTCTTCATCGCCAAGGATTACAACCAGTTCAAACTGGGTGTGGATTACGACCAGACCTTCAATATCCAGGAGTATATACTCGGGACGAGATATTATCTGCATTTCTTCCACTCCCCATTGGCCACTGATGGATATCAGATCGAGGGTGGAAAGGGCAACATCCAGCTGATGTCGATGGACCGAAGGGATGAGACCAATATCGATGAGATGTACAAGTTGGGATCTCAGGAGGAGCTCAAGGAACACGGCATCTATCCATCTTTCGTCGTCACGGGCAACCTTCCACTTGTGATCCGGGAGAGCCTGCTTGGAAAGGCGTTCTCGATGGCCGAGGACGTCGTGAAGAAATCCTACGAGCTTTTCGGAGGGATGATAGGCCCGTTCTGCCTGGAGTCCGTTGTTACAGATAAACTGGAGTTCAAGGTATTCGAGATTTCGGCAAGGATCGTTGCGGGAACAAATCCGTTCATAAGTGGGTCCCCATATTCTGATTTCATTGAACCGGGGCTCTCCACAGGCAAGAGGATCGCTCAGGAGATAAAACTGGGAGCCAAGCTGGATCGGCTGGATGAGATCATCACGTGATCCCGGAAAGATTTGAATAGATACACATCTTTCGAGGGATCGATGGGAAAGTTCTTCATCTTCGATTTTGATGATACTTTGGCCGGTTTCTCGGTCTATAATACGTGGTTATACCGAACGGGATGGTCATTTCCTCCGCCTCTTGGAGGCCTTCTTTCTGGTTCGGAGGAGGTACTGGACCGGATCAAGGCAGACCGGATCCCCCTACACATGCTGACCATCAATATCGTATTGAACGATGAGATGAAATGGAAAAAGCTGAACCGGCTCGGGATAACCAGATGGTTCGACGAGAGGCACGTTCACATGGTCAGGAGGAAGACGCCGGACGTCTTCAAGCAGATCTGTCGTGGGAGGGATCCCAAAAGGTGCTACATGGTTGGCAATTCCTATATGCACGATATCAAACCATCTCTGGAGTCTGGAATCAATGCCATCTACATCCCCAGACCCCATATCAAGCGGCTTTACGATCCTTTTATACCCGATCACCCCAGGTTG
>JAUVCY010000188.1 GCA_030595585.1 Thermoplasmatota archaeon | reverse complement strand
CAACCTGGTCGGCACATCAACAGCATCCGATGAGCCATCATATTGGCCGGATATGATCATATTTGACGAGAGAAGCATCAATGGAACGATCAGAAGTGCAATGAGCGTTCTATTGGAAAACATCACATTCACCTGGGCTATAAGAAACTACAGTCCCTTTATAGATGACGCTCAGATATACTGGTGATCCTTCCTCACAGCTTCATGGAATAACATTGTTCCATGAGCGTATGTCCCCACTTCGCCTCCTCCCTCTCACATTCCAGCTCAAATCCTGCAGATATGTACAATTTGCCCGCATTGGCCAGGTTCGGCTGTGTCGTCAGGTAGATCGAGCCGTACCCCTTTTCCCTTGCAAAGTCCACTCCCAGATTCACAAGCTTCCTTCCCAGCCCCCTCCCCCGGACCTTTGGGTCCACCAGCAGGAACCTCAATCTCGCCTTCCCCTCGTCCCCTCTTGCCAGGGCAACGCATCCAACGATCTCCCCGTTCATCTCGGCGATCCAGAACCTCTCTCGATCCTCGTCAAGATCTTCCAGCTCGAAAAGGAGCCTCTCCACGTGCTGCGCGAAGGTATGGTCGTATCCGAACTCGTCCGAATACAACCTCCCGTGGAGCTCTGATATCGCCTTGAGGTCCCCATCCTCGAGGCGGGTTCTGATGTTCACCCCGTTAAGGTCCTGCATTGAGCCATTTCCTCCTGATTTGAAGATCTGCTTTCAATGATCCATGTGCGGGCCTGTAATAATATCCTTTCATGCAGAATCCATCACTTTATATATCGACCATAGGTTAAACCGGGATGATGTCAGATGGTGAGGCGGGGGCACACTCGGTAAGGGTCCCGAAGGGTTTGCTCGTGGCCGTAGGGGGGAACGAGGACAAGGAGGATAATCCGTCGATACTCAAGAGGATGGTCTCCCTTGTGGGAAAAGGGAGCGACAGCCCCGCAAAGATCGAACTTATCACCACGGCCAGTGAGATCCCCGACAAGGTGGGAGAGATGTACCAGGAGGTGTTCTCGAAGATAGAGGGGGCCTCCCTGGGAGTAATGCACATCAAGGATAGGGAAGAGGCCCACGACCCCACGCTTGTAGACAGGATCAAGACGGCCGACATCATATTCTTCTCCGGTGGGGACCAGCTGAGGATCACATCCATTCTGGGCGGATCTCCAATGCTGAAAGAGGTCCGACGCAGGTATTTCGAGGAGTTCTGTATCATCGCGGGGACCAGCGCCGGCGCAAGTGCCATGCCCGAGACGATGATATACGGGGGCGAATCGAGCGAGGCCCTCCTGAAGGGCACCGTCCACATGACAGGCGGGATCGGCCTGATAGGACGCGTCATAATCGACAGCCATTTCATCAAGAGGGGCCGCTTCAGCAGGCTGATGCAGATAGTCAGCCTGAACCCCGGCCATATCGGCCTGGGCCTGGGAGAGGACACCGGGATAGTCATCGAGAAGGGTAGGTTCATAAAGGCGATCGGGTCAGGCCTCGTGGTGATCTTCGACGGGCAGGACCTGAGATATACCAATGTAACCAGGGTCTCCGAGGGCGAGGCGATCGCCATCGAGAACATTCGGGTTCACACGATAGTCAGGGGCTACGGGTACGACCTCAAGGAGAGGAGATACCTGAAACCCACCGATATGGAGTGCCTTGATCTGGCATGTAAATAAAAGGGGATATTATCATGGAGATACTGGAAATGCGTGCCCTGAGGGGCCCGAACTACTACAGCCGTTATCCGGCCATTTTTATGAAGCTGGATCTGGGCGATCTCGAAATAAAACCAACAGATAAGATCGAGGGCCTGAGGGAGAACATCGAGGAGATGATGCCGACTCTCATCGAACACAGGTGCTCGATAGGCACCAGGGGCGGCTTTTTCGAGAGAGTGGAGAGGGGAACCTGGGCGGGACACGTAGTGGAGCACGTCGCTATAGAGCTCCAGTGCCTTGCCAGGACCGAGGTGGGATTCGGCAAGACCTTCGATACCAACGAGGAGGGCATCTACGATCTCGTCTTCCGTTACCGTGATGAAGGGGTGGGGATGGAGGCCGGCCGGGCAGCGGTCAGGATCGTTGATGATCTGTTCGGTGGTAAAAAGACGGATATCAAGCCAATAGTACACAATTTAAAGGAGATCAGGGAGAAGAACCTCCTTGGTCCATCAACACAGTCAATAGTCGATGAGGCGAAGAAGAGGGAGATACCCACAATTCGATTGAACGACCATAGCTTTGTTCAGATCGGATATGGGGTCTATCAGAGGAGGATCCAGGCCACCATGATGGATAGCACCTCCTCTCTCGGTGTGGAGATAGCGGATGATAAGGGTCGAACGAAGAAACTGCTTTCCGAAATGGGCGTTCCGGTCCCCAGAGGTTATTCGACCTGGGACCTCAAGGATGCAAAGAAGATTGCGGAGAGGATAGATTATCCGGTTACCGTGAAGCCTCTCCAGGGGAACCATGGAAGGGGGATCACCACCGATGTGAACACCCCCAAAGAACTTGAGACCGCATACAGGAACGCCCTCAAGGTCGACAGTACGGTCATCGTCGAGAGGTTCCTCGTTGGCTTTGATTTCAGGATCCTCGTTATCGATGGAAAGTTCACCGCAGCCGCCATGAGGGAACCCGCATATGTCATCGGTGACGGGAGGTCCACCATTCAGGAATTGATCGATGCGGTCAACAGTGACCCAAAGAGAGGATTTGGCCATGAGAAGAACCTCACCAGGATCAAGGTGGATTACATGACCGAGAGGCTGTTGAAGATCAAGAAGATGACCCTTGATGACGTTCTCGAAGATGGTGACAAGCTCTACCTCAAGTCCACGGCAAATCTGAGTGCGGGGGGGAGAGCCATCGATGTCACCGATGAGGTCCACCCCAGGATAATATCCATGGCGGAGAGGGTCTCACGGATAATCGGCCTCAACGTGATGGGGATCGACCTTATCGCGCCCGGCCTCAATACTCCATTGGACCCCGAACAATGCGGCATCATCGAGGTGAACGCCGCCCCCGGTTTCAGGATGCATCTGGACCCTTCGGAGGGGACGCCAAGAAATGTGGCGGAGGACGTGATGAACATGATCTTCCCCAAGGGATCCGAATACCAGGTCCCCATCGTTGCAGTTACCGGAACCAATGGTAAGACCACCACGGTGAGGCTGATCTCCCATATACTCAGCCTCAACGGAAAGAACGTGGGAATGACCTCAACGGATGCCGTTGTCATAGACAACGTCCCGATCCTGAAAGGTGATTACAGTGGGCCTGGGGGGGCAAAGACCGTTCTCATGGATTCAACGATAGACCATGCGGTGCTTGAGGTCGCCAGGGGCGGCATGCTCCGTAGAGGTCTGGGATACAACGAGAGCGACGTGGGGGTTCTGCTCAACGTCACCTCGGACCATCTCGGCGAGGGAGGCATAGAGACACTTGAGGACCTTGCCAGATTGAAGGCGATAGTTATAGAGACGGTGAAAGAGACGGGACACGCAGTCCTGAACGCCGACGATCCGCTTGTGCTTCCGTTCCAGGAGAAGACGAAGGGCAATGTGATCCTCTTCTCCCTCGACCCGGATAATCCTGCGCTCAAGGAGAACCTGAAAAAAGGCTATATGAACGTCACCTTCAAGGACGATTCGATAATCATCCAGAAAGGGGGTTGGACCTCCGTGGTGGCCAGGGTGGTGGAGGTCCCCATCACCTACAGTGGAAAGGCCACATTCAACATCCAGAACGCCATGGCCGCCGTTGCCGCCAGCTCCGCGCTGGGCCTCAACGGAAGGCAGATCAGGGCCGGTCTTGTCAGTTTCAGCCCATCAATTGGCCTGTCGCCCGGAAGGATGAATATAATTGAAATGGGCAATTTCAAGGCGATCATCGACTACGGCCACAATATGGGTGCGATAAAGGCCACAGGGGAGTTCCTTCCCCATATTGCCAACGGGAGGAAGATAAGGATGGCGGCGGGAACGGGCAACCGCAGGGAAGTGGACGTCATCGAATACGGCCTGACCCTCTCAAAATACTACGACCACGTGGTCGTTACTGATACGGACCCCCGGGGGAAAGCACCAGGCGAGGTGGCGGAACTCGTTCGACAGGGATTGCACAAGGGGGGCTTCACCGATGATAACATCACTATCGTTCTCGATGGGAGGGAGGCGACCCAGGTGGCGCTTGACATGGCTGTGAAGGGCGATGTGGTCGTCCTTCAGGCAGATGACGTTCAGCTGGTGATCCAGGACGTAATGGACTACAAGGAGAAGGTCATGAGGAAGTTCGAGGAGGAGGTCCAGCTCAAGCAGGAGAAGATCCCCTACGGTGAGGATTAGAATGGATTCTCACCAGGCCGTTTTCGAACAGATCGATCGCTGCAGGGAGGAGATGATCTCCTTTCTGGGAGAGATCATATCCATTCCTGCCGTGGGCCCCTTATCAGGGGGGACGGGGGAGCAGGAGAAGTCCGATCTGATCGAATCCATCATCCGCTCCTGGGGTATAAAGGCCATAATCCATCACGACGCATTGGACGGGAAGGTCCCATCCGGGA
>JAUVCY010000183.1 GCA_030595585.1 Thermoplasmatota archaeon | reverse complement strand
CGAGCTGGAGGGGCCAAGGGCACTCAGGGTCAGGGCCTCCGACACGGTCTCGGGGGTGGAGTATGACGTGAGCTGGGTGATTGTGGACAACTACCCGCTCTACGGGTGGTTCGTGAGCCCCACGTACGATCAGCACATCAGAGGGATAGCCAGCGTTCGGCTGTCGGTCTCATCCTTCTGCAACGGGGCGCGGATCTATCTCGGGAACACGTTCATGGGGTCGATCTCGGGATCCCCGTTGGGAGGGCAGTTCGTGATCGATATCAACACGGCTACCATCCCGGACGGGAGCTATACCCTTACCGCGGTCCTGTCGGGATTCGCTGGGGACAGGAAGAACATCACCATCCCCGTGACGGTGGACAATACCGCTCCCACGATATCATCCGTATTTGTGGACCACCCCGGCGCCCAGGAGGCGTCAAAGCCGGGGGACGGCGTCAGGGTCAAGGCGACGGTCTCCGACAACACCTCCTCCATCTCCACCGTCATCGCATATGCGGGGAACATCGGAGGCAACTTCACCCAGATGATGTACGATGACGGGGGCCACGACGATGGTTTCTCTGCGGATGGGCACTACTCCACATCCTCGTTCCTCGTGGATGCGATATGGGCGTTCCACGTGGTGCTGGTGGAGGCTGTTGACGAGGCGGGGAACACCGCCACATTTTCGATCATGTCGGCCGTTGACCCGAACCTCCCGGTGGTGGAGGAGTCGTGGATCGAGTACCCCAATGGACAGGGAGCCGCCAAACCCGGGGACGAGATACAGATAATGGCCAGGGCCAGCGACCTGACCTCACCTATCTACGTGACCCTTGTTCTGGACGATTCAGGGTCCATGTCCCGAGATGGAAAGATGGATGCCTTGAAAAAGGCTGCAAAACAGTTCGTCAATACTACAAGGTCCATCGATCATCTGGCGATCTACACCTTCTCATATTACTATGACGTCCCCCCCTACCGGCCCAAGAGGATACTCAACTTCACTCTGATGGACCCAACGGGAAAGGCCTCTGCCAGATTGCTCATCGACGGCTTGATCGCACAATCGGCGACTCCAATATGGGACACTATAGGTGAGGCGGTGGATTATACGCAGGAGTTCGGCAGGTCCTCGCCGGTGGTGGTGGCCTTCACCGACGGTGCGGATGACCAAACCAAGACAAATGAATGGTACGAGGAGGGATCTGAAGATTACTGCCCATGGTTCAACTGGGGAACGACACAGTGGGTTTCATCACATCTGGGGAAATACCCTGATCCCAACGAGGAGACACAGAACAATATTTGGATGGATAACCCGGTCAACGAGTTCAGGGGCGGCCTCCTCTTCAGCCCGATACCGATATACACCATCGGCCTTGGATTGGAGCATTTCGATCCCCCCAACCGCCCGCAGAGGGCGACCAAACCTGCAAACGGCACCGTTGACAATACCAACGCCTACTGGGATCAGGAGTCCGGGACGACCGAGTACAACCTGTGGCGCCTGGCCACCACATCGGGAGGGCAGTACAGGCACGCCCCCTCGGGCACACAGCTGGAGATGATCTTTCGAAACCTCGCGGACTCCATCTTCGAGGGGGACTCCCCCTCGGGCATCCATGAGGTGAGCTCCTACGTGCCCATGGACACGGTGACCAAGTACCCCATGTACGACGATGGTCTTCACAGCGACGGGCTTCCCGGCGACGGTATCTACGCAACGGACCGGATACATATTCCCACGATGGATTCACATGAGGATACCGTCATCGTCGAATGCGTGGACTGGGCTGGCAACATCGGCTACGATTATGTGAACATTACAGTGGATTCTGACCTGCCCGTTGTGAACAACATCACGGTGGTCTATCCGGACAACAGATCCTCGGTGGGAGACGGAGAGGAGTTCTGGATAGAGATCGGCCTGGAGGATGAGGAGTCGGGGATATGGAGGGTGGAGGCTGACGGTGAGGCCGTGGGACACCTTCCCCCCGTAATAGTCAACGACACCGGACTAGGCAATGACGTTCTGGCGGACAACATGATCTACACGTGCTCGAACATCACACCCACAACGGGCAACGCGCCCTCAAGGTATTTCTTCGTAAACGTCTCCATCAGGGACCTTGCCGGGAACCTGGTCAGATATCGGGCCCAGGTATTCGTTGTAAACGATAGGCTGGCCCCCAAAGTGGAGATGGTGTCGCCTCTCCAGGGCGAGTACCTCTCCATGCAGGACAGGGTGAAAGCGCTCGTCACGGATGACGGTGACATCACCGTGGTGAGGTATGTCGTCAGCGACGGCAACGGCAGGGTGAGGTCCGGGCTGCTATTCCCGAATAAGGTCGGGGTCTACGAGGCGGATATCGATGTGGGCGGCCTTCCCGACGGATTCTACTTCATGGAGGTGTATGCCCTTGACTCCGCGGACAGGAACGGCTCCTCGGGCGTACTGGATGTCGGGATCGACAACTCCTTCCCCTCACTGCTGGTCAGCTACCCCGTGAACAACTCCGCCATCTCCAACATGGTCAGCGTCGTGGCCGTGTCCAACGACTTCCCGTTCACCGCCGATATCTCTTTCAGCATCGACAAGGGCCCTTTTGTACCGATGGATACCGTGATAGATACCACGCTTTTCCCCCAGGGCAGGCATACCATCACGGTCAGGGCGGTGGACCCCTCGGGGAAGATCACCCAGGAGATACTGGTGGTCTACTTCGACAACTCCATACCCGATGTCACCCTGCTTCACCCTACGACGGGAACGATCGTCGGTGGGAATATCGACATCCAGGCGAGGGTGACCGACGGTGGAGGCATCTATACTGTGGAAGCCGCCGTGTATCTATGGGGCAACAGAACGGACCCGACTCCCCCTTCGCTCAATGAGACGCCCATAGCCACCCTGGCCCTGACAGGCCCCTCAGACACCGTTGTCCTGGGAGGCCTGTATCATGGGATGATCGACTCCCTGGGGCTGCAGGACGGCAGATACCTGCTCTACCTGCTGGTGAGGGACAGGTCAGGCGCCGAGAATTACGATGCCGTCTATCTTCCCATAGATAACAACGGCCCGGACCTCAAGGTGGTCCATCCCCCGGATGGGGCGGTTATATCCGGGGTGCTGAGCCCGGACCTGATACTTGTGGAACCCTTCCTGTCGGAAAGCTACTACACCTTCCTGGGCGAGAGATACGAGTTCGGACAGGACCTGGACCTGAGCGACACCCCCGAGGGAGAGTACCTCGTGAGGTTCGTTGCGATGGATACCAGCTTCAGGACGGCCGTTGTGGAAAGGACCCTTTACATCGATAACTCCGAGCCCGACGTCAAGCTGCTCTCCCCATCTCCCGACTCCGTGTTGGAGGGGAGATTGGAGGTCCTTGTAAGGGTGCTGGAGAGCTCTGGGGTCAGGTATGTCACCCTCCTGATAGATGGATATGAGGTGGCCCTGGGGCAGCAGCTCGAGGGCGGATCCATATATTCGTTCTCCTACGATCTATCCAGGGTGAACAGATCCGCCCATGTGCTTACCGTCAGGGCCGAGAACCGCGCGGGGCTTGTTGGATATTCCCGATCCATCCCGTTCATCAACGGCTTTATCGATACGGACGGGGACGGCGTCAGGGACATTTATGACGACGATCCGTTCAACGCTTCGGTGCATGGGGACTACGATGGGGATGGGTTCGGCTCGTATTACGACGATGACGATGATGGGGACGGATACCTCGACGAGGTGGATATGTTCCCCTACGACGATAAGGAGTGGCTGGATTCGGACGGGGACGGGATCGGGAACACCCGGGACGGGGACGACGATAACGACGGGGTACTTGATGAGAAGGATGCGTTCCCCACAGATAATACCGAGTGGTTGGACTCCGACGGGGACGGGATCGGGGACAACGCTGATACGGATGACGATAACGACGGGGTGCCGGACGAGGACGACGATCTACCGTTCAACCCCCATGAATGGCTCGATACGGACGGGGATGGGATCGGGAACAACGCCGATACAGATGACGATAACGACGGTGTGAACGACGATCGGGACGATTTCCCGCTGAACGGGGACCGCTCCTTCCACTGGGAGCCCATACTTCTGGTGATACTCGCCGCCCTCTTCATCGCGGTCCTTATCGGGGGGGCCCTGTTCGGATTGGTATTTCGTGAGAAGGTGAACCTCGTAATGGAGGACTCGATGGAGGATGGCGCCATCGCGAAGGTCATGGGCTACGTCAACACCAAGGTCAGCCGTGAGGAGAGCTGGGACGACACCCCTCCGCCGAAAGAGGATCCCAGGGAGGATCGGGAGAGGAGGTCATCCCGCCGTCGAGGAGAGGATGATGATGAACCGAGACGGAGGGCCCCGAAGATGGGGAAGAAAAAAGGTGGCAGAGGATCATATGGAGAGGACCTCTAGTCCTCCCAAATACGGCCTCAACCTCTTGGGGATCTCAATACTTCCATCTTCCTGCTGGTAGTTCTCCAGGATTGCGACCATCGTTCTTCCTATGGCCAGGCCGGAGCCGTTGAGCGTATGCAGATATTCGGACGGCAGGTGGGGTTTTCTCCTGAACTTGATCATTGCGCGGCGCGCCTGGAAGTCCATGAAATTGGAGCAGGAGGAGACCTCAAGCCATCTGTTCTCGAACGGTGAGTACACCTCCAGATCGTATGTCCTGGCGGATGAGAATGAGAGGTCCCCGGTGCACAGGAGGATGCGCCTGAATGGGAGGTCCAGACGCTTGAG
>JAUVCY010000030.1 GCA_030595585.1 Thermoplasmatota archaeon | reverse complement strand
TGTGTACTCATATCGGAAGAGAGAGCAGAAGAGCGGTTTAAATTCCAGTGAGCCCATAAAGGATGGAAGCGGTGAGACAGATGTATCCGGGCCATCCGCCCCTTTCCTGGATTACGAGGCCCGCAAGGGAAAAGAGGAGTGAGGAGTTCAAATGCGAGAAGCGGAGAAGGAGGGATCCACAATGCGTATCGTTGGAATGATATCGTTTGTGGCGCTCCTTCTCATATTTTTTTCAGCCTATTCGATCGGACAGGAGGCGGGCGACCTCGACGGGGACGGCCTGCCAGATAATTGGGAGGCGGAGCATGGATTGGACGGTAACAATTCATCTGATGCCGGGGAGGACCCGGACGGGGACGGCCTGAACAACACCGCCGAGTATCTGAACGGTACGGACCCAAACAATTCCGATACCGACGGGGACCTGATGGACGACGGGTGGGAGGTGGAGAACGGCCTGGACCCCCTGGTAGATGACGCGGGGGAGGACCCCGACGACGACGGTTTCACGAACCTCCAGGAGTACCTCGGTATTGATGGGGAGGGGCCTATAGGTGATTCTGATGATTCAACCGATCCAAAGAAGAGAGAATCATTTCCGTGGAGTTGGCCTGGTGGTGACCAAGCCACCGAGGCTGAAGACCAGGGTGCAGGCATGGCGCTGTGCAGCCTGTTCATGGTCATCATAGTGGGTGTGGTAGTGTTCTTTCTGATCATTGGCTTCTATTCCAAGCTGAAGAAGGATAAGATGCTTGACCACGAGACCAGACAGAAGCTGGTGGACCACCTCAGGGAGAATCCCGGGGCCCATTACTCCGCGATGCTCAAGGACCTCGATCTGGCACATGGGGTCCTGACCCACCACCTGAACATGCTGGAGACGACGGAGATAATTTTCTCCAAGCAGGACCAGCAGTATCGGCGCTTCTACCTGGACGGCATGAGCAGGGACGGCCCCCTTGTCATGGGCCAGAAGAAGGAGGTGCTCAACGCTGTAAGAAAAAACCCTGGTTCCACCCAGGCAAATATCGGCAGAGCACTTGACATGAGTCGGATGATGGTGAGCTACCACGTGAGGTCCCTTCAGGAGCTGGGGCTCGTTGAGAGGAGGAAACATGGGAGGGAGAACCTGATCTTTCCAGTGACACAGATGGGTGATGAAGGCGTGAAGGATGGGGGAATGGGGATGGATATCACGGCGGTATCCCAGGAGTCGAAACAAAAGGGCGAGGCGTAACAACTCCTTCTCGACAGGTACGAAAGTACGGGGAGTAGATTATTAAAGGATGAGTTTTTAGGGGGCCCTCAATGCTCTCATTCATCTACCTTCTCCTGCTGCTTATCGCAGCTTTGTTCTTCGGGAAGGTCGCTGACAAATTAGGACAGCCCACCATCGTAGGCAATATATTCGGAGGGCTTGTATTCGGACCGTTATTCCTTATGCTGCTCAAGGCGTTCAATATTGCAGAGCTGGACGTCGTCGTGGGCGACCTGCAGCCATCTGCGGTGGAAGGGGACCTATCCCTCCTGATGGATTTCGCCATAGTGATGCTGATGTTCTCATCCGGGCTGGAGACCAGGATAAAGGATTTCATAGCATCGTTCAGGACCGGGATATTCACAGCCTCGCTGGGCGTGGCCCTCCCGTTCACCCTGGGCTTTGTAGGGACATATCTCTACCTGGGCGACGTGATGATCGCGCTGTATATCGGTGGGGCGCTCTCCATTACCGCGGTGGCCCTGAGCATCTCCACACTGATACAGATGGATGCCATCCAGACCAGGTTCGGCATGACGATCATAAACGCGGCGATAGTGGATGATATCATAGGGATCGTGATACTCTCGGTCCTTCTCTCCATGTCCGCCTCCCATCACCTTCCATCGGCCCCGTCCATAGCGACATCCCTTGGCCTTGCGGTCCTTTTCGTCATAGTGGTGCTCTTCTTCACACCAAGATTGCTCAAGAAGTTATATTCCACGACCAGGGACCTCCGCCCCTCCGAGGGCGTGGGCTTCACCATACTTATCGCGGGCCTGTTCGGGGTGATCGCCCACCTTATGGGGCTCCACCTGATGATAGGCGCCTTCCTGGGAGGGATGGCGGTCAGGGAGTCCCTTAACAGGAGGACAAAGGGTGCCCTGGAGAAGTGGTCCTTCGGCTTCTTCGCCCCGATCTTCTTCGCCTGGGTCGGGTTCTCCGTGACGTTCTCGGGAGCCGCGCTCTCCCTTTTCGTGCCCCTGCTCATAGGCCTCGGCCTGGTGGGCAAGGTGGTAGGGTCTGGATTGGGGGCCAAGATCTCCGGCCTGTCATGGGCTGAATCGCTCCTTGTGGGTGTGGGGATGAACGGAAGGGCCGCCGTGGACCTTATACTGGCGTCTGTGGCACTTGGGGCCGGGATCATAGGCAGGGATATCTATTCGGCCATAGTGTTGAATGCGGTGATCATGGCCATGCTGACGCCCATAGCATTGAAGAAGCTCAGCTCCACGTTCTTTGAACGTGGATGGATAGAGAGGAACGGGTGCTAGTGATCCGTTTCTCTGACCCTCCTACGGTTAATTATATACGGATTGAGCGGGTTTCTCACCACTGATGTACTCTGTGGTCTACCTTCTTCTGCTGCTTATCGCGGCGATATTCTTCGGCAAGATCGCGGACAGGCTGAAGCAGCCTACCATCGTTGGTAACATCATCGGCGGGATCGTGTTCGGCCCGGTTCTGGTGGCCCTTTTCAATGTAAGTGGGATATCAATACTTGGAGAGACCGCCATCAACCTCCATCCGGAGAAGGTGGAGAATGAGATCGCTTTCCTTATGGAGCTCTCCATAATCATGTTGATGTTCGCATCGGGGCTTGAGACGAGGATAAAGGATTTCATCGCATCCTTCAACACGGGGATAATCACTGCGGGCCTGGGCGTCATCGTACCGTTCGGCCTGGGCTTTTTAGTGTCATATCTCTATTTTGACGATATAGTGGTGGCGCTCTACATAGGGGCGGCGCTTTCGATAACCGCCGTTGCCCTCTCCGTCACAACGCTCATTCAGATGGATGCGATCCAGACCAGGTTCGGCATGACGATAATAAACGCGGCGATAGTTGACGATATCATAGGCATTATCCTTCTTTCCATAATACTTTCAATATCCAGGACCGGTGAGCTTCCCGGCATCCTCGACGTTGGTGGTACGGTCCTTCTGGCGGTGACGTTCGTGGCCGTCGCACTGTTCCTGATGCCGAGGATACTCAAGAAGATGTGGTCCTACTTCAGGGAGGCGCGTGTGGCGGAGAAGATCCCCCTGACCGTGTTGATGGCGGCCCTGTTCGCGGTGATCGCTCACGTCATGGGGCTCCACCTGATGATCGGGGCGTTCCTTGGTGGTATGGCGATAAGGGGATCTCTATCCAAGAGGACCAAGGAGTCCATAGAGAGGTGGTCCTTCGGCTTCTTCGGACCTCTGTTCTTCGCCTGGGTGGGCTTTTCGATCACGTTCTCGGGTGCGGTGGTCTCGGTGTTCATGCCCATAATATTGATCATGGCCTTTGTGGGCAAGCTCTTCGGGTCTGGGCTGGGGGCGAAGATATCCGGATTGAGCTGGCCCGAATCGACCCTTGTGGGCGTGGGGATGAACGGCAAGGCGGCGGTGGAGCTGATACTTGCGGCGGTGGCATTGAAAGCGGGCATAATCGACAGGGACCTCTATTCCGCAGTTGTGCTTATGGCAGCCATCCTGGCGCTGACCACCCCGGTGCTTCTCAAGACGTTGCATAGAAAATTCCAGAGCAAGGGATGGATAGGGGACGGGTAGGATCAAGAGAAATCAGCATTCGAGCACTCTTTTTTTACAATTATTTCCCCATATTATCACAAATGTGAAATATCATGCTGATGAATACCTTAATGGTGATGAGTATGACAGGTTTGGGAAAAGTACGTGTCATTTACCTTGTGGAGAACGATGGAAAGAGGAGCGTTATCGGCCATGGCCAGGACAGAGGACAGTATATTGAAGTGACGCTCAACCCCTCGAAGAGAAGGACCAAGTTCAACACGGTTCTGATCCCGTGGGCAAGGGTGGTCAAGGTCGTGGTCTTTTAATCTCGATCTGGCAGCCGCAGGTAGAATCGAGTGTAGATCAAAGCTAGTTAGAGGGACGGAATGAGAATGGGATATCATGGATATTATCTGTTCGTTCTATCTGTTTCAGTAATGGTATTCCTCTCTGGATGCATTGAAGAGCGATCGGAAGAAAGGGAATTGGACGATGGTTTTTTTTCAGAGATCGTTGGCTCTTCCAATGCGACCATGAATAGTGAGTATCTGAACCTCTCGTCCCTGTCCGCTCTCTCAGCTCAAGATGATATATGTTATGAAATGGTATGTTTGGGACTGGGCTTTCATAATCTTACATTAGAAGGTTTTACCACTGATAAAATGAACTCAATGAATTACGTTATTATCAACGCCACGGTTCAAATGAAGATCACCATCGGGCCCAGGCAAATCGCAAATCCCTCTATCAGGTGGGTCATTCAAGATATCCAAAATGATATTAATTATACATATGATAATACAACCGGATCCATAATGATAGATGCTGTGCTTTTCCAGGATCAAGCATATGATAAAGAAACCTTCAATACTTTCTCAATAACTATTAGAAAGTTTGGAGGCTGTTTTGTCCCGATCACCCTATCTATCGATCATATATATTTAACAGTGTACTACGAAGCGAAATGAAGATCTTCCCCACTCCATTTGGCTCTTACAGAAGAAAGTAGGTTCACTTCTTCATATGTTCATAATCTTCAAGGACCTGGTACCACTTCATCACCTTCTTGAACTGTACGATGATGGACTTCATCGTGAGCTCTCCCACGATCCTTCCAGCCTTCACCACCGGGAGCCTCTTGAGGTGGTGCCTTTTCATCTTCTGAAGGGCCTTTCCCATGGTATCCTCGGGTTTGGCCGTGACCAGGTCCGTGGTCATCATATCCTCTGCGATCTCTATCCCACCAAAGATCAGCGAGCGCAGTGTAGACGTGCTTATGGTGAACTTGTACGGGCTGAGCTTCCTCGGCGCGATGATCTCCACCATATCCCTCTCGGTGATGAGGCCAAGAAGCCTGGTGTTCTTCATACTCTTGACCACCCAGATGTGCTTCCTGGAACCAAGTATTGATATGATATCCTCTATCGATGTTTTGGGGGTGACCATGCACATGTCCCACATCTTCGACTCCATGACCGTCCCCACGTCGATCTGATGGAACTGTTTCAGTATCTTGGATATATTCGTCTTTTTGGGGGGGTCATCCTTTTTTGGAACATCAATGGAGGATCTTTTCTTCACCTGACATCACTTTCCTATCAGTATCTGTAAACGATAACTTGGAGTTAAATCCTTCTCCCGTATTCCCAAATTCCCGAAAAATAGATAGTTTAGTTCCTCTTATCCGAACTGAATACAGGGGTGGCGGGTAGGGATTTACGATACAGGAGTGATAATATGGTAAAAGATCCGACTGCTTTCCTCAAGGAGGAATACGACGATATATGTGCGAAAGGGTTCAACTGGAAGCTTCGTGAGCTCCAGGGCCCTTCGTCCCCCAGGTGCACTGTGGATGGAAAGAGGCTCATCATGCTCTGTTCCAACAACTACCTCAGCCTTTCAAACCACCCCAGGTTGATCAAGGCGGCTCAGGAATGGGCGGGGAAGAACGGGGCCGGGTCCGGCTCTGTAAGGGCTATCGCGGGCTCAATGGACATCCATTTCATGGTTGAAAAAGAACTTGCGAAGTTCAAGAACAGGGAGGCGGCGCTGGTTTATCAGACCGGATTCGCAACAAACGCCGGATTGATACCCCAGCTCGCGCCCTCGAAGGAGGACCTGATCATATCCGACGCACTGAACCACGGCTCGATCATAGATGGTGTCCGGCTCTCCAAGGCGCAGAGGGGCGTATACAAGCACAACGACATGGGCGAGCTTGAGGACCTGCTTCGAAAGAACCAGGACAGGAGGCGCGTTCTGGTGATCACCGACGGTGTGTTCTCCATGGACGGAGACATATCTCCACTTGATAAGGTAGTCAAACTCTGCAAGGAGTACGGGGCGATGTCATATGTGGACGATGCGCACGGTGAGGGTGTCCTCGGTGAGAAGGGGGCCGGCATAGGCGTACACTTCGGCGTCAACGAGGACCTGGACGTGGAGATGGGTACCTTCTCCAAGGCGTTCGGCGTGGTCGGCGGAATAGCTGCGGGGTCCCAGGACCTCTACAACTTCGCATTCAACAAATCAAGGACCTGGCTGCTGTCCGGCTCACACCCACCTGCGGTGGCGGGAGCTCAGCTTGAGGCGATCAGGGTGCTCCAGGAGGAGCCCCAGCACTGGGAGACCCTCTGGGAGAACACGAAGTACTTCAAGAAGGAGATCCAGAGCCTGGGCTTCGACACCGGAAATACCGAGACCCCGATCATACCGGTGATGTGCGGCGAGTCCCACCAGGCCAAGAAGCTATCTGACGAGCTGTACAACCTGGGCGTCTTCGCCCTCCCAATCGTGTTTCCGATGGTTGCAAGGGATAAGTCAAGGGTCCGCGTTCAGGTCAACGCAGGGTTGACCAGGGAGGACCTTGACGAGGCCCTGCAGGCCTTCGAGAAGGGTGGAAAGCTGGCAAAGATCATCTGAAGCTGACCCAAAGAACATCAGGGGGCTCCTTTCAATAGAAGGAGCCCCATTATTTTTTTAATTTCATCCGGTAGTGGACACGCCCTCTGGCCATCCGACGCCGGTCCTCTTTGAATACCGTACCAGCTCCTCTATCCTGCGGAGGCCGTCGGGATGGGTGGAGAGCGTCCTGGATATCAGCCTCGACCTCTTCATTCCGGCTATATCGCCCATCTCCATGTTGATCGCCTCCTCCACATCCCCGGGATCGACGCTCTTCTCCCTGGTGCTGAGCTTGATGATACACCTGATCGCGGACCTTATGTCCCCTGTTGCATGGAGGCCCGCCCTGTCCGCGGTGAACTCCATGGACCTGCTCAGCCTCCCCCGCAGGAAGAGCATCCTGAATATGAACATGGGTGGGTAGAGAAGGAGCGGGACCCTCACCATGCTCGATTCGAACAGGGTGCGGATCGGAGCATGTCTCATCTTGATATGCCCCATCTCGTGGCCGATCACGAAGGTGATCTCCTCCTCCTCCATCAGGTCAATTATACCTTTCTGCAGGACGATGATGGGGGAGAGGATGCCTCTGGAAAATGCGTTCACGCCCTTCGAATCGTTCAGATATACCTTTGGCCTCTTCATATCCAGCTCACTGGACGATCCATCGCATATCCGATCTATCTTCGGGTGGTTCTCGGGCGATACCTTCGCCTTCAAAGGCATGGCCTTGTTCGCAATATAAGTGAAGACGATGGTGATCATCAGGCTGATGCTCAGCCATATGAGGAAGAACCCGAAGGATATTATCGTGAGGAAAAAGGCTATCCAGAAGGATATCCAGAGAGCTATGGGGAGATCTATCCATTCCCACCTGTACCGAAGCTGGCTTCTCCTCACCATCTCTGGCCCTATGTCCATTCATACGGTTAAATATTTCCAAATACCACTTCACCAGAGCATGATCATCACGGGGACGAGGAGAACCCCCATGGCATGGGATCTCCGGATCCCTATCATAGGCGCCACCATTCCGATGCTGGTGGAGACCAGCAGCACGAAGAGGCCAACGGGCCCGGTGAAACCAAACACCATTATTGCGATGAATATCACTATGCCCCAGGCCAGTTTGGGATAGGGTATCCTCGGCATGATATTGGCAAACCGCTTCCCCAGGAAAAGTGTGAGGAAGAAGCCCAGTGAGGATGCGATCAGCGCGGAGATCAACAGAAGCGACAGCGCCTGGGGGGGCAGGGCCCCATCCCACTGCGTCACCGACACCAGGTCGTTCACCACGATGGCCGCACCTGACCGGGGCCTGAGTATCAGGAACAGGGCACCAAGGACGAAGAGGGAGTTGGCGGTGTTGATAGCGGAGAGGGTCATGATCACGGACCCGGGCTTTGGCTCCTTACGAAAGAGCATGGCGACCACGGTCGCAACGCCTCCGCTCATGCCCGGGAGGAAGCCGACCACGGACCCGGCCACGCCCCCGGTCACGATGGACGGCCCCGCCTCCCTCATATCGATCTTCGGCGTTTCCATCGTCTGGGAGGGGACCTCCGCCCCACCCCTGGCAGATATGATCAGCGTGGAGGTTCCAAATAGCCCCGAGAGCGTGGGAAAGAGCACCGTGGCCGGCAGCCCAAGAGGCGAGCTGACGGGGAGGTCCAGGACCACGAGGCCAAGCCCTCCGGCGAGGATAAAGAGCATCATGGCGCACATCACCCCCACGGTACGGGAGAAGGCCCCCTCCTCCAGTTTCATCTTGCCATCCTCCCCCCGGACCGGCCTGTAGGGGATCTTTGACGTCTCGGTGAGGAGCATGAGCAGACACACCCCCATCAACACCCACACCATGTACTCCTTGAGAAGTATATACCCGTTCACGGGCTCGTTCACCAGCAGCTTGTACGGAACGAGGAGCAGCACTCCCATAACAACGGCCCCGAATGAGCCCACGGCGGACAACACGACGGCTGAGTACCCCTTTCCCTCGAGGAGCATGGAGTGGGCGGGCAGTACCGACAGGGCGGTGTCCCCATCCGGAGCGCCCAGAAATGTGGATGGTATGAAATCCAGGAACGTGTGAGCCATGGAGGTTGCCACGATGGAGGAGGCCACCATGAGGTACACCGTCCCTTTGTCGACGCCAAGGCCCGATATGACCGATACGGAAAGCGGGCTCAGGGAGAGCAGGATGATGGCGACATTGTTCACGTGAAGCCCCGGGATCAGCCCGGTGAGCACGCCAAGGGAGGTCCCGATGAGGGCCGAGACCATCACGAGGAGGAGAAGCTCTATCAAAGGCCCTCCTCCACCACCAGCCTGAACCTGTTGTCAAAGGTGTCGAAGACGATAGTCCCCTGGAGCTTCACCTCTTTACCCGTCTCCCCCTCATCCATGCCAGCGACGATGAGCGATCTCTCCCCATCAATGAGAACCAGAGTTCCATTGACCGTTTCGAGAACGCCCTTCACCGTCACCAGGCACCCCTCGAACTCCCCGACCCCGTAATCCAGCGATCCTAGTTTGATCGCCCACGTTCCGTACGGCTCAAGAAGCCTCACCAGTTCCGGAAAGAGGCGATACCTCAGCGAGTCAGGGTCCCAGGATACGGAGCAGTTGACAAGCTCCACAAGGTCCCCTTTGTGTATGAATTCAATGGGCTCTTGGACGCTGACCTTCACGCTGATCAGGGAGCCCGAAGGCTCCTCGCCGATGTAGAACGACCTCCCGGACGGCTCATATCTGAGGTATCCCTCGAGGGTTCTGGGCTCAAGGGAGGCCACGCCCAGCTCCATCTCCTGGATGAGCTGCCTCAGGCTGATACAACTTGGCACCGCCCTGTTCAATATCTCAAGGGACCCAGGGCCGAAGCAGAGCAGGCCCCCTTCCGTCCCCAGCACTCCCGTGACGTTGATAAGGTCCCCCGGCCCGGGCCCCTCCTCACATTCCAGCAGGAGGGCCTCTACCCTCTCCTGAGCGTCCCCCCTGAAGAACTGGACCACCAGGTAGTGGTCGTCCCACCCAACCCTGTCCGAGGAGACGACGGTACCCCTGACGCTGCAGACATCGAAGTGCTTGCTCCATCCGCCGAGCTCCCCCGCATCGCCGTTGCTTAGGACCTCGATGGACCTGTCATTGGCAGATGTGATGCCGGGCCTTTCATCGCCCAGATAGACCTCGCCTCTGACCACGATCCTGCTTCCTGGCCTGTACTCCTTCCCAGAGGTCTCTATGTAGACCTCGGCGGTGTCGTTACGGTCGAAGATCAGCAGTTTCGATGCTCCTGAGCCGTAATGAACTGTCCCAAGGACCACTCCACGGGTCATTACCACCTCCCCTGCGTGGTCCTCCAGGTCCGATAACCCCACCTCCTCCACCTCGGACAGGTACCCTATCAGGGCCAGGACCGTGATGCCGACAATTGAGAAAACGATAACGAACGCCCTGGCCGCTGAACCGCTCAGCTGGAGATCATGCAAGCAACGCACCTCATCAGGTAGAAGGAGCTACCTGATATTAAACATACCACGACCACCCGATATGATATTCTACAAATTGCTGGAAATAACGGTAGTTTGATGGTGGGTTTTTATATAACTGTGACACACTTGTACTATGTGTCAAGCCCCCGAGGGGGCAGGATAGTATTCCCATGGTATTGAAAGAGGATCTCATCTTGCAGAAGAACACCTGTAGTTTCCCCGGGGAGAGATCGGATGTGGTCTCAAGGGCCATTCTCGCCTCGGCGATAGAGAGGTCGTTTCTCAAGAAGAATACCGAGGAGAGGCTGGAAGGGGAGGTGGCGGAGGAGATGGCCCAGCACGTTCTGAACTTCTTTGGCTTCGGGGAGAGGATCATAGATAATATGCTCAGAA
>JAUVCY010000139.1 GCA_030595585.1 Thermoplasmatota archaeon | reverse complement strand
TCCAGCTGGCAGTTAACGATCCGGAGGACACGGTGGAGGTTACGGTGAACTGGGGAGACGGCTCGTCGGAGACCTATTCGCTCTACCACACCGCCAGCTACAGGATCTTTCACAACTACACCGAGGTCGGGGAGTACTCTGTCAGCCTGGAGGGGGTGGACTGGAGCGGGGGCGTTGACTGGTTCAACATGACCATCGGTGTGGCCGAGTACCATCCACCAGGTGACGACGATACGCTCACCCGCGACATTATCCGCATGGTCCTTCTGGTTATTTTCTTCCTGATCCTTGTGGGGATCATATTTGCCTTCGGCAGGATGGGCTACAAGTTCGCCAAGAAGACCACGGTGGTGGATTTCGAGTCGGACGAGCTCAAGAAGAGGCCCAAGAAAGCGGGCACCGACACCGATTTCGATCAGAGAAGGGAGATGCAGATCCCCAAGGACTCCATAATGGGCCCCAGGGATCCGGAACCGGAAATTGCGTCGGAAGAACCGGAAATGATCGAGGGTGACGTGGTCTTCGACGATGAGGATGTAGAGGAATAGTATTCTCCTCACCGAAGCATCCGCTCAGAAACATGGTATGATGGTTAGACTCCCGCCCTTTTAAAATAAAGCGGCCTGGGGCCTTCACGGTGGAAGCACCGTGATAAAGAGCCGACAGCTGGTGCATTTCGCCATAGGGATGCCCAGTGGTTTCTTGAACTCGCCGGTCATGGAGCTCTCGACGTCCCTGAACTGGTTGTTCTCGATATTGCCCGCCCAGTGGATGGGCTCTCTTGAAACGAGGTATCCATAGGTCATCTCTCCCTTGCAGGCAGGACACCTGGGGATCTGCCCGTTCATCTCCTCGTTCCATTTATTCGTCATGTAGGTGGACATGATATCATCCTCTGTGACCCGTTCTTGATGAACCTGAAGAGATATTAATCTGACGCAGGATGTCCCCTGGGAGCCCCGCATCAAGCCCCCTGACGTCGGAAACAGATCGATATCGATCTTGGCCAGGAAATGCCCCTGATAAAACAGGTCGGGAAATGCTATTATCGAATGAGGGCCATATGTTGAAAAAGGCAATGGGGGATATGGATTTGGACCACCGGAAGCTTATGCCAGAGGAGAAGCGGCGGATCGAGGATGAGATAGTCCGGTTCTTCAGGAGGGAGAGGGGTCTCTCGATGGACGATGAGAGGGCGCGGACGCTGCTGGACCTCCTCGAGGAGTACACGCTCAGAGGGGGGAAGCGCGTGAGGGCCATCCTGGTGGTCCTGGGGTATATGGCCGTAGGGGGAAATGACCTCCAGAAGGCGAGGAGGGGGGCAGTGGCCATGGAGCTCATCCAGGACATGCTCCTGATCCACGATGATATGATGGACATGGGCGATGTTAGACGGGGGGGGCCATCATTCCATATAATGTATCGTGACCTCCACGGGAGGGAGGGGCTCAGGGGAGACCCGGAAGCGTTCGGACGGAACATGGCGATCATAGCGGGGGACCTCGCCGAGTCCTACGGGGAGAGGGCCCTGCTGGACTGCGGCCTCCCGGAGGAGAGGGTGCAGGATGCCCTCAGGATCCAGGCGGAGATGGTGAGGGATACCGGGTACGGCCAGATCCTGGACCTGTACTCGGAGGCGAAGGAGGGATGGACGGAGGAGGATGTGATGAAGGTCCACCGGTACAAGACCGCCCGCTACACGATAGAGGCCCCACTTCTGATAGGGGCGGCGCTTTCCGGCCCTCCGGACGGGAGGTCCAGGGCCCTATCGGCATTCGGGCTTCCGGTAGGAACTGCCTTTCAGATCATCGATGATATACTGGGCCTCTTCGGGGACCCGGCCAGGGAGAACGATAAATCCAAGCTCTCCGACCTGGCCGAGGGGAAGAGGACCCTCCTGATCATCAAGGCGTTGGAACGCTGCGACGATGAGGAGAGGGTGCAGATCCTCTCCGCCCTGGGGGACGGCTCTGTGACAGAGGAGAAGGCGGACGCGGTCAGGCAGATCGTCCGGAGGACGGGATCCCTGGAATACAGCAGGGAGAGGGCGGAACAGCTGACCCGACAGGGAATAAATGCCCTGGACCACCCCGACCTGGACCCGCAGGTGACATCTCTCCTGAAAGGGATCGCGCTGGACCTTGTGAGCAGGGCGGATCGATCAGGGGACGATATCCAACCTCACGTGGTTCCCCAGCCTGTCGTAGGCGGCCATTGAATCGTCCCTGAAAGGGTGCCCGATGATGATGTTGATGCCTGGAAACCTGCCGAACATGGTCAGGTCCGCCCTGCTCGGGCGGGTGGATCCGGATGGGTGGGAGTGGACCACCCCCTCCCCATCCACATTCCTGCCGGAGAACCTGCTGTAGAGGGAGAACATGAACTGTGACCTCCCGCCGGCACCCTCCATTATGGGATCGAGGTGTGTGATATGCTCAAGGCCTCGAAGCATCGCCCCGAACTCGTTTGGATAGGCCTCTCTCGCCCTCCTCTTGATGTCGTCAACCACGATCTGGTCTATGCGGTAGACGACCTCCCCCTCGAAGAGTTCCCTGGTGTCCTCATCCTCCCTCAGCCAGGCATGGCCTTCCACCGCCTCCTTGAGGAGATTGAAGGCCCTCACATCGCTCTTGACCGGATGGTTGTAGAGGAGGTCCAGAAGGGCCTTTTTACCGCTGCGTCGATCGCCCGTCGACAACCTGGCGTAGACGGAAGCGGCGAGGAGCTCCATCAGGAGCCCCCGATCTCCAGAGGCCCTTATGCTTCTGGCACACCCCCTGAGCACCTTCATCGCCCTCACCGGCTCCCCTGCGCGTATCAACCATACGGCCGCCTCCGATCTCCAGATGGCGGGAATGTCGCCCCCCGATGCGGCCCCCAGCCGGTCCGAGGCGAGGAGTATCTCCTCGGCCCCTTTGATGATCCTCCCCTTCAGCATCTTCCCGTCCCCTTCCCCCTCAAGGCAGGCCAGGCTTCCGTGGATATATGCGATCCTCGCAAGCGCGGGCATGTTCCCGAGATCGTCGGCGATCACGCGCGCCTCATCCAGGAGCCTTGCGGCCCCCTTCAGGTCCTCGGCAAATGAGCAGATCTCCAGCAGAATGGAAAGGGTGAGCGGGGGGAACGGCCCCGACCGGGCCAGTTCAAGCCCCTCGGCCAGGTCCTCATTTCCCCTGGGCAGAAGGCCGATCTGCCCGCGGAGGGTTCCCGAGATCATCAGGCATCTCGCCAGATGGTAGTCCCCCCATCCGTCCATGATCTCGTCTCCCTTCAATTCGGACGCGATATCCTTTGCCCTGGTGAAGTGTATCGAGGCGCTCCTGTCCAGGTTCTCGGCCATTTTGGGAGATCCAACGACGTCCCCCCTGCGGTAGGCAAGCGACCCAATTACCAGCTCGCGCTCCATATCGGTGAGGTCATGTCCCTTCTTGATCCTCCTGCGGTGAAGCATCCTGGACGCAGCCGAGGGTGAGGAGTGGAGAAGGCCCAGCTCGGACAGCAGCGGCCCCAGGTCAAGCGGGATGTCGTGAAGCGTTGCTGTAAGACACATCCGGCCCAGGCAGACCTCCCTGAGGTCCCGGTCCAGGCCTGCGCCCCCTATCAACCTCTCTATAGGGTCCAGGGAGGGCCTTTGCGATCCCTTCGCGGAGAGCGCCTCAGATGCGGCGAGAAGTTCCACACGTTCTGGATAGGCACTATCCTGTCCGATCAACGATCTGAGGAGGCCCAGCTTCCCTGTAGCATTTCGGATAAATGGGTTCGACAACCTCTCCACGACTTCCGGGTCTCCCCTCCTGACCCGATCGCACCTCAGCTCCGCCTCGATGAGGCCAGGCATCTGTTACATCTCCCCGTTTATGATGAACGTGTTCACCTCGTTGTAGAACTCGGACATGTCCCGTCCCCTTGAGATGCCGACGTGTATGGCGGCGGCCGGGAACAGGAGGTTTCGCTCCTCTCCCAGGTGGTTGATCATCTTCACCGCATCCTTTTTCGAAAGGCTCTGGTCACACACCGCCTCTATCAACCTTTCGACGAGAGGTTTGCTCATCTCATCAAGGTCGAGGTCCGGGTCTGGCGTGTAATCGGCTTCCAGGGTAACGGCGTCCGGATCGAATCCCCTTTCCAGCATACCATCGGGGGTCACCCTTATCTGTGCGGACCGAACGGCGGCATTGAGGAGCTTTTTGGAGGTCTCGGGATCGAACCACCTTAGGTTGTGGGCGAGCATGTTGACGAACTCCCTTCTGGAAAGGGGCCCGCCGCCAGCCATGTTGAATATGGACGCCACGATCTTCCTGATCTCCTCCTTCATCTCAACCCCTCGATCAGGTGAGAGCAGCTTATCACGGCTCCGGATGCACCCCTGTCATCAACTTCCTCAACCTCGGAGAGGTCCTGAGCGTCCACGAACGCCGCCCCCCCCTTGGGGATGTACTGGTCGACGCGTTCGATAAGCTCCCTGGAGATCTGCTTCCTCCCCTCCGTCATGTCGTTCATGATGAACCTATCCACACCGAGGGATACGAGCTCCTCCACCAGCTGTGGGGTGGTCATCCGCCTCATCAGCTCATCGTGCGCAAGGACCCCGCCGTCGTAGTCTATCTGAACTATGAGGTTCTCGGTCATCTCGAAACAGGATGCGATCTCATCCAGGGATCCGATCATCTTGGTGGAGACGACCGCCTCCGTGGCACCTGCCATGATAAGATCGATGATGGAATCGGAATCAACCGCTCCGACATCGCCCCACACCTCGCCAGTGTCCATTATGGACTGTATCATGTTCCACTCGACATCTCCCTTGGTCATGCCGAATATGTCGATATAGTGCAGCGTTGAGAACCCCTTTTGAAGGGCGTGGGCAAGGGAGACAGCTGTCAGCGTCTCTCCGTCCAATGCGATGGGCTTGTACTTCCCGTCGGTAACCCAAACCGGAACCTTACCCATCACTGCAAGTGATGGGACCAACCTGAAACCCCGTGAGCACTCCGGCGTATCTACAAACCTCATCGCCTGTCACCCGGGTAAATGGCGATGTGCATAATGCCACATTAATCCAGTGGGCCCATTATCACAACGTCCTTGATCGATTTCACCTTCTTGAAAGGAAGTACCAATCTCTGATCCGAATCTAGCCTGAACTTCCGGACGTCCACCTCCTCGGAGGGAACCACCAGGAGATGGAGGACCTTTCCTGATCTGGTATCCATTACGAGATTGTCCACAATGCCCAGGTACTTGCCGTCACTGGACATTACATACTTCTCTGCTATGTCGTTAGCGAAGAACTTCATCCTATCATCCCCATATTTTTCCTGTATTACCCGTAATAATATAAGCCTTTATCTGTTTTCTCCTTCTTATTAATTCCGCCCTTCCACTCGCTGACTATCTTCCTGTAGGCCTCGATGGTCTCCTCGTCCACGGAGGGCCTCGCCTCGGAGAGGGCCTGGTCGAAATGCTCGGGCGTCACCTTTTTAACGTTCAGGTCTCCCCGGAGGGCAATAAGTCCCGCCTCCCTGCAGACCCCCTCGATATCGGCACCCGTGAACCCCTCTGTTCTATCGGCCAGATCGGAGAGCTTCACCTTGCCGGAGAGCGGCATATCCCTGGTGTGTATCCCGAATATGATCTCCCTGCCCTCCTTGTCGGGCGGTCCAATGAAAAGCATTCTGTCGAAACGGCCGCTTCGGAGCAGTGCGCCGTCGAGGATATCGGGCCTGTTCGTGGCCGCAAGCACCACCACGCCCACATTCTCCTCTATCCCGTCCATTGATGTCAGAAGCTGGTTGACTATCCTCTCCGCCACCTGGTTATTGCCCATGCCGGACCGCCTGGGCGCTATGGCGTCGATCTCATCCAGGA
>JAUVCY010000169.1 GCA_030595585.1 Thermoplasmatota archaeon | reverse complement strand
GTTGAACGAGATGTTGTACGTCTCGGACATGCCGTACAGGCCCCTTGTCGGCCCCCTTGACGACGCGTCGGCCGATGTAACCTGGCCAGCGAAACCAATGATGGCCAATGTGCCGACCACCATTAACAGTACCATAAAAATTGAGATCAACCTTTCGGGTCCTTTCATGAATTGCCCTCCTACCTAGTATATTACTCCAATAGAGCTGACGCTCAAGAGGTGCCTGGATATTTAATGATTTTGTGTTTTGGCGCACGATAGAAGTGGGTAATGGATATATAGAACCGGGTTATCGCACCATCAAGTGATCATTTTCCCACCGTCGGACGGTGGCCGATCGAGCGGGTTCCAGCTTCACCATCAAGTTATTATATCCGCGCCTTTTTCCCCATTTATCCCCCATCGTTCAGGCCAGGGTTGTGTGAGAAAATGCAGGACAAGGATTTCGAGAAACTGGGTTTCAAGTGTGGATTGGAGATCCATCAACAGCTTCAGACCGACAGGAAGCTGTTTTGCAGGTGTCCGCCGGTCTACCGTAACGATCCACCACACTATACGATCATCAGACACATGAGGCCGACCCTTTCCGAGATGGGGACCTATGATGGAACCGCCCTCATGGAGTTCAAGACGAAGAAGAACGTCACGTACGAATTTTACGGCGATACGAACTGTTCCTACGAGATCGACGACACCCCCCCCTTCGAGATGGACGAGAAGGCCCTTGAGATCTCCCTGATCATTGCCAGGTCGATGGACTGCCACCTGGTGGACGAGGTCCACGTATCGAGGAAACAGTATCTGGACGGCACGATCCCCACGGGATTTCAGAGGACGGCCATCATATCCCTCAAGGGCAGGGTTCCCTGGAAGAAGGGGAAGGATATCAATATCCGGCAGATATCCATCGAGGAGGATGCCTGCAGGGAGATAAAGGACGAGGGCCACGAGGTAACGTTCAGGACCGACCGCCTCTCCATCCCTCTGGTGGAAGTGGTGACCGAGCCGGATGCAAAGAACCCTACCGAGGCTGGTGAAATGGCAAAGAGGTTGGGTTGGCTTATGAGGTCGACATCCCAGGTCCGAAGGGGAAGCGGGGCCACGAGGCAGGACGTGAACGTATCGGTGGAGGGGGGCCAGAGGGTCGAGATCAAGGGGGTGCCATCCCTGAAGATGATCCCCACCATCACGGCGGGAGAGGGCATCAGACAGCACAACCTGCTCAAGATCAAGGGGGAGCTCGAGAAGCGGGGCCTCTCACCTGACAGCATGGAAGTGGAGGATTTCAAAACGATGGTCCACCTGGACGTCACCTCCATATTCGCAGGCAGGAAGGTGGACATGTTCTCCAACTGGTTCGAGGGAAAGGTGAAGAAGAGGTCCGGGCAGAAGGTATATGCCGTTCTCATCCCCGGCTTCAGGGGATTGATCTCCCACACCACTCACTACGATCAGAGGTTCATGGACGAGCTGTCGGGAAGGGTCAGGGTCATCGCCTGCGTGGACCGCCTCCCGAACCTGTTCTCATCGGATGATGAGCCTGCCCGTGGCATATCAAAGGAGGATATCAAGGCGGTGGGCAAGGAGCTGGGGGCGAAGAAGGACGACGCCTTTATTCTCGTCTGGGGGCCGAAAGAGGATATGGAGACTGCCTGTCAGGAGATATACATCAGGGCAAGGGAGGCGTTTCTGGGCGTTCCCAACGAGACAAGGCAGCGCATCTCCGATCACACCACCTCGTTCGAGAGGATCCTGCCGGGCCCGGACCGCATGTATCCGGACACGGACCGACCTCCCATCGTGATCACGCCCGAGCTGATGGAGCGCGTGGACGCCCAGCTTCCGCAGCCCTGGTGGGAGATGTGGGAGGAGATGAGGAAAGAGTCCATCCCCGACCATGTTATCGCCAAACTGGTCGTGTCGCAGGAGCTTCAGATATACAAACAGGCCGTTGCCGAGGGGGCGGACCCGAGGCTTGTCGCCTTCACCCTGGTGGAGGCCTTCCGCCACCTCTCCAGAAAAGGAGTGAACGTGAAGGCCATACCTGGACAAAGCGTGGTCTTTCTGTTCAAGGAGGTCTCCAGGGGGGCGATATTCAAGGATGCCGTTACAAGGGTCCTTGAGCTGATGGGCAGGGAATCTCTGGACCCCGTGAGGGCCATCGAGAAACTCCATATACGCCCGATCACGGAGAAGAAGGCGGAAAAGAGCATCCAGGGGATTGCCAGGAAGAACCCCGACCTCGTGGGGATGTTCAAGGCGGGACGTGAAGGTCCTCTGATGGGCGCCGTCATGAATACCCTCAATGGGTATTTCAGCGGTAGCAGGGCCTACGATATTGTGAAGTCCCTGTAACTGCCGTGAACGGTTCCCAGGGAAGTTCCAAACGTGGAGGGTCGGGCCACTGTATTTTGGATCCGCACGACCCACCCCGGGGAATACTTTATAATCATGAATGGGCCTTTTCTCCTCCGTGGTGGATATGCCAGGGGACGAAAGTATCGCAAAACTGTTCTCCTCCTCTCTCGAGGAGATCTTCGGCGGCGGAGACCTGTTGATCGAGGTAGCGAGGGAGATGATCAAGGAGGAGATCAAGGATAAGGTGAGGGCCTCCCTTGAGGAGAACCCGGAGCTGAAGCAGGAGTTCAAGGATGCAGTGGCGCTCTATTACGAATCGAAGATCCGGCAGACCCTTGCCGCCGCACGCATCGCCAAGGCCAGCGCAAGGCTTGGATTGAAGATCGCACCCAGGGACCTTCAGGATGAGGTCCAGAAAGAGGTTGAAAAGGAGATCGCCAGGATCATCGACGATACGTTATGATCGGGATCACAGGCGTTCACACCGTGCAAATGAAGGAAATATATGTATATCTTCCCGGATGTTGTATCACCGGAAGGAGGTTACCGATCATGAAGGCAGTTGTACTTGCGGCCGGGGAGGGGAAACGCCTCCGGCCCCTGACGAAGGACATGAGCAAGGGTATGATCTCGGCAGCGAACAGGCCGATCCTTGGTTACGTCATAGACGCCCTTGCATCGAACGACGTCAAGGATATCATCGTTGTTGTTGGCCATCAGAAGGAGAAGGTGATGAACTATCTGGGCGATGGGAAGGGGCTGGGCGTGAATATCACGTACGTGGAACAGAAGTTCCAGCTTGGCACCGCCCATGCCCTGCTTCAGGCCCGGGATAAGGTAAAGGGAAGGTTCCTTCTCGTTCCCGGAGACAGCCTGCTGGACCCCAAGGCGATAGGGGATCTTCTATCCATTGATAAAAAACATTGGGGGATGCTCCTTTCACAGGCATCCACCAATACGAAATATGGAATGGTCACCGTGAAAGGGGACACCCTGGTAGATATCAGGGAGAAGCCCAAGCTCACGGAGGACCTGGTCAGCAGTGGTGCGCCCTCCATCCTTGCCCTGGCCCTGTGGGACTACAGGGACCCCAACCTCACCGGGCTGATCAACACGGGCACATATCTTCTCGACGACACCATATTCCCCCTGATAGAATCCAAGGGGGCGGGGGAGCGGACGACCCTCACCTCCTGCCTGGTGGACCGAATGAAGGCGGTGAAGGTGAGAATAACCCAGAGCTGGCTGGATGCGGTGTATCCATGGGATCTTCTCGCCCTCAATGAGTACGCTCTGGGATCCGTAGCCAGGTCCACGGACGGGACGATGGAGGAGGGGGTCGTGATAACCGACAGGGTGAGGCTTGGAAAGAACGTCAAGATCAGGGCAAATACCGTGATCCAGGGCCCGGTGGTCATCGGGGACAACACCGAGATCGGCCCGGGGGCATATATCGCACCGAACACATCCATCGGCCAGAACTGTATCATCCAACCCTTTACTGTGATAAGGAATTCCCTCATCATGGATGACGTGACCTTGGGGGCCCACTCGTCCATTACGAACTCGATCATAGGCCAGGGAGTGGAGATCGGCGAGTTCTTCAGCGTGGAGATCGGCGAATACACGATCAAGCTGGAGAACTTCATCGCGAAGAAGACGCTGGGAGCTATAGTGGGCCCGGACTGCAGGATATCACATCACGTCAACCTGGGACAGGGAGTGATCCTGGGCGCTGACTGCAGGGTCGGAGCTATGAGGAACATAAGGGAGAACCTGATGAACGGCTCGAACGCGGTGTAGGGAGGAGGAAACATGTGCGGGATCGTTGGATACATCGGGGGCCAGGAGGCATCGACCGTACTTCTGGAGGCCCTGAAGAAGCTTGAGTACCGGGGGTACGATTCATCAGGCCTGGCGGTGGTGGGCGGAGGGTCGGGCCTGAAGGTAACAAGGGCCCTGGGCTACATATCCAATCTCGAGGGCGTGATCGAGCCCAACGGCGCAACGATGGGCATATCCCACACGAGATGGGCCACCCATGGCGTTCCCAGCGAGGAGAACGCCCATCCGCATATAGATGGCAGCTCATCTATTGCAGTGGTCCACAATGGAATTATCGACAATCACCTTGCCCTCAGGGAGGAACTGACCAAAAAAGGCCACACCTTCTCTTCCCAGACGGATTCAGAGGTAGTGCCCCACCTCATCCAGGAGGAGTATGAGGGCAACGGGGGGAACCTGCTGGAAGCCGTCAGGAGCGGTGTTGGGAGGCTCAGGGGGTCCTACTCTATCGTGGTGGTGCATCGGGACCACCCCGATATGATAGTGTCCGCAAGGATGAGGAGCCCCATGGTACTGGGGAAAGGGGTGAACGAGGGTTTCGTCGCATCCGACGTCACGGCCCTCCTGAAGTATACGAACCGCTTCCTGTACATGGAGGATGGTGAGATCGCGACATTAACGCGCGACAACATCCATATCGAGACCCTCGAGGGGAAGACGGTAAAGAGGGCCCTTACCTCGGTGGACTGGGGGGAGGAGGACGCGGAGAAGGGCGGGTTCGACCACTTCATGATCAAGGAGATATTCGAGCAGCCGCAATCCCTGCATCAGAC
>JAUVCY010000197.1 GCA_030595585.1 Thermoplasmatota archaeon | reverse complement strand
TTTATTGTGCGGCCCATGATCATCCGAAGGCTCATTCCCATCCATGGCTGTCAAGGGTAGATTGTGGTCATTACATATTAATGATGATATTCGGACATTGAAAAGAAGGCCCACGACGTATAATGTGGTTATGGGCATGATGAGATTCTACTATCATCATATGATCTCAACAGGGAAATATGCGGCCTGCAGGTGGGCAACTTGCGGTGCAAATATGTGATATATAATGAAGTTATACCTGTTTGGCAGATCGGGTGAACTCTATACTCGTTGAGGGTTGATCATATGGAGAACAGGAAGCGGATCGTTGTGATAGGAGGGTCTGCAGCGGGACCAAAAGCTGCGGCCAGGGCCAGGAGATTGGATCAAAATGCGGATATTGTGATAATTCAAAAGGGACCAGATTTCTCGATGGCCTCTTGTGGTTATCCATATTATGTCGGCGGGGTATTTGATGACAGGAACGCCCTGTTAAGCACGCCGACCGGAGTGATCCGCGGCCCGGGTTTCTTTCAAAATGCGAAGGATATAAGGGCGATACCAATGACAGAGGCTACCCTCATCCTGAAGGATGAGAAGGCGGTTCTGTGCAAGGATCTGAACACCGGAGAGGAGAGGAGGTTCGATTATGATAAGCTCATCATTGCAACGGGGTCCAAACCCAATATGCCGCCCATCCCGGGAATAGACCTTGATGGGATCACAACCCTGCAGTCCATGAAGGATGCGGACCTACTGCGTAAGATAAGGGATGAGGGTCAGATCAAGAAAGCGATCGTCGTTGGGGGTGGCCTCATCGGCATGGAGACGTGTGAAGCGCTCAATCTGGCCGGTATTGATATCACGGTCATCGAGATGATGGACCAGATCATGATGTTCATGGGTTGTGAACTGGCCAAACTTCTGGAGAACCATGTAAGAAGCAAGGCCGCTCATGTGATCACCGGCAATGGAGTTGTGGAATTCCTCGGGGAGAACGGCAAGTTGACCGGTGTCAAACTGGGGAACGGCCTGGAGCTTCCCTGCGAGCTTGCGGTGATGGCCATTGGCGTTAAACCCAATGTGGACCTTGCGAAGAGGTCAGGGATCGATATTGGTGACCTGGGCGGGATCTCGGTCGATGGACACATGGTGACCTCTGACCCGGACATCTACGCTATTGGCGATTGCATTGAGGTAGTGAACCGGATCACTGGAAAGATGACCCTGGCTCCCTTCGGCGACCTGGCAAACCTCCAGGGGCGGGTGGCGGGTGAGAACGTGATCCTGGGGAATACCGCGACCTTCCCTGGAACGATACATACGTCCATCTGCAAGGTATTCGACTTCTCGGCAGGGTCCACCGGTCTATCCGAGAGCAAAGCAAGGGAGATGGGATATGATGATATCGTTACGGTCATCAACGCCGGTCCCGATAAACCCGGTTTCATGTCAGGCCTGCTCCTCGTCACCAAGATGATCGCCGACAGGGTCTCGGGTAAGATACTTGGCGTACAGTGCATGGGTCCAGGCGATGTGAGCAAGCAGATCGCCCAGTCATCCATCGCGATACAGGGTGGATTGACCGTGGACGATCTGGTGAATTCCGATCTCCCCTACGCCCCTCCATTTACGCTTGCGATAGATAACCTGATCTCCACGTCTCACATCATGCAGAACAAGATCAGGGGATATTTCCAGGGGATCTCGACCACGGAGGTCAAGGGGCGGCTCGATAAGGGTGAGGACCTCTTCCTTCTCGATCTGAGGGGCCCCGATGAATATGAGGCCATGCGATTGGGAGTGGGCGAATCCCTGATACCGTTGGGTGCTTTGAGAAAGCGGCTCAATGAGCTCCCCGGTGAGAAGGATCGCGAGATCATCTGCTTCTGCAAGATATCCCTGAGGGGATATGAGGGCGCACTGATCCTCCAGGCCAACGGATGGACCAATGTCAAGGTTATGGAGGGCGGCATCATGGCATGGCAGTTCTCCCGGGAAAAATGATGGGATCATTTCATTGTTAGATCCGCTTACTCGATGGTAACGCTCCATCGCCGCGTGTCACTCTCACCAAGACTTATATATTAAAAGTATAATGGAGTGGTCCCTAGGGCTTAACGGAGTAGATGTAATATGGCAAGGATGCACGCGAGAAGAAGGGGTCGTTCAACGTCGACCAAACCCTATAGACCAGGCAAGCCGGATTGGCTTGAGGTGGATAGGACTGAGATCGAGACCCAGATCGTGGATCTTTACAACAAGGGAATGTCCTCTTCCCAGATAGGGATCCAGCTGAGGGATATGCATGGAATACCCGATGTGAAGACCGCACTTGGTGTCCCGATGTATGCGATCCTCAAGGAAAAAGGCATCAAGATGACCCTGCCGGAGGATCTGAAGAACCTCATGAGGAAGGCCGTTGGCATGGGTGCCCACATCAAGGATAATCAAAAGGACATTCACAATAAGAGACAGTTACAGTTGACAGAGGCCAAGATCAGAAGGCTTGGAAGGTATTATGTCCGGAAAGGCGTCCTGCCCATGGGATGGTCCTATTCACTTGATAAGGCCAAGCTGCTTGCAGATTAACTCAGCAGTATATCTCGACAATTGCCGATGGGGTCGTCCCATCGGCTTTTTTTATAAAGATTTTGGAAAATACATTATATTTCCTATCGTTTATCTGTGGGCAACAAGGTGTGGAAAATGGAAGAGCCTCTAAGGTGGATGAAGATCCAGGGACCGGTAAGGGATCGCCTCAAAGAAGCAGCATCCATCATAGAATCCACCGAGGGAAATGTGAGGGTAATATCACATAATGATGGTGATGGTATCAACTCGGCTGCGATAATATCAATGGCCATGAAAAGAGCAGGTAAGGGTTTTCATACCACCATGGGGCCGGTCATTGATGAAAAAGCTCTCTCTGCACTTAAAGAGGATTTCGATCTCCTGATAATCACGGATATGGGATCCTCCCTTGCTAGCCTGATCTCCGAGAAGATGATGGAGATGGGAAAGCGTGCGATCATCCTGGATCATCATAAGTGCCAGAGGACCTCCCCTTTCTCCATCTCGGACGGCAGGGGGATACATGAGATAAATCCCAGGTTCCATGGTATCAACGGCACAACAGGTTGCTCCGGTTCCACCCTCTCTTTCCTCGTATCCATCGCCATGGATGAAGCCAACGTCGACCTGTGCACTTTCTCACTGGCGGGGTCGATAGCGGACAGGCAGCATGTGCCGGAATTCAAAGAGCTGAACAAAGGGATCAAGGAGCTGGCCCTGGAAGATGGGATATTGACCTCCTTTATTGGGATGCCACTTCATGGCGCATCAATAGAAGAATCGTTGGTCATGGCAAATGATCCGTTCATTAAAGGGATATCTGCAGATCCCCAGAGGGTGCATGCGCTCCTGTTGAAGATGGGGATCGACCCAGAGATCAAGGTTGAGGAGGTGTCCAGAGAGCATCTCAAGGTTCTCCAGTCATACCTATACACGTATCTACTTGACAACGGGATTAGGTCCTCAACCGTGAATGAGCTTTTTCGGGAGACCCTTGTATCCGCAGAGTTCGGGAATGTGGAGAGCCTTGCCTATGATATTGACAGCTGCGGTCGAATGAGGGAGATGGGTGTGGGTTTTCAACTGATCTGGGGGAATAAGGGTGCGCGAAGGAAAGCCCACGATAACAGGCTTGAATACCGGAAAATGATCCAGAAGAACCTGCTTGAGGTTGAGAAGAGCGGCATCAACGAGATGGAGCATATTCAGTGGTTGAAGGTCGAAAAAGACGTCTTGGCAGGAACCATTGCCAGCCTCTCACTGAATTATCTGTTTGACCCAACCAAACCGGTTCTCGCCCTTTCCGACGTCGATGATGGCATCATCAAGATCTCCGGGAGGGGGAATCACGATCTCGTAAGAAAGGGTCTGGACCTTGGCTCCATGTTGGACAGGGCCTGTGGGAGTTCAGGGGGAAATGGAGGTGGGCACGACGTCGCGGCAGGGGGAAGGATAGCATCCGAAATGATGATGTCATTTCTGAAGGAGGCCAATGAGATCGTGGGGGGACAGATGGAGGGAGGGTCCAGATGAGCGTTCGAACGGTTATGAGGATCACCATGGATGGACCCGAAGAGGCCAAGATGGTGGTCGATGCCCTTTCTGTTGATGATGATGATTACATTTCAACATGTGTTGAAGGTGAGGTCGTCGTTGCAGATATCGATACGGATAGGTTGGAATCCGGAAGGAGAGCAGCTGATGATTGGTTGGCATGCCTGATGTCGATTGTAAGAAACCAATGATCTCTCAGCGCACTTTGATATTTGGCTGTAACCAAGCTGCAGTAATTCCTTCGGAATTATGCGCGCCTGTAAGCCCTCGGCCAAGGAAGCCTCGGTCTTCCAGGACCAAGGTTCGAATCCTGAGGGGGTCCTATCTCCAATTAATAGTGCTTAAAAA
>JAUVCY010000107.1 GCA_030595585.1 Thermoplasmatota archaeon | reverse complement strand
GCGTCCTGATCGATATCCGGACGGGATCTTCCGAGGGTGGCTTCCCTTCTCCATGGTCAGCAGGGGAGAACACCATCCCGATGATGGCCCTCTCCTCATCCTCCGGGGATGAAGTTCTTGCAGAAGAGATGGGGGCCGCATTCGTCCGTGAAGGGTCGGCGAATTACAACCACCGCATCCGGGATTTCATGAGCGAGAGGATGGGGCCGATCGAGCTGGTGTTTCGTGACAGGAACGGAGAGGAGCTCCACAGGGTGGGCGATATGAGGGCTCTTGAGAGGTCCCTCTGGGCACTTCCCGAGGACCTGCTCCAATCATTCACCGGGGATATAGGGCGGTGGCTTGTATCGAGAAGCGAATTCGAACTGGGAGACGCCTTGAGCGATATCATCGCATCCGGGCCCGACCCGGAGGACCTGAGGAGGGATCTGATATCCGCCCTGGAACGACACAAGGCCAGCCTCCAGAGGGGCACCATTACCAGGTATTCCAGAAAGACCTACGGGCCACACGTCAAGTTCAGCAGGATAGGGAAGGGGGCGATGGGGGGAAAGGCCAAGGGGCTCGCCTTCATGGACAAGATCATCTCCACGTACCTCTATCCGGAGATACTGCCTGACATGAACATAACGATGCCCAGGACCATCGTCCTGTGCTCCGACATATTCGATGCCTTTCTTGATGAGAACGATCTGAGGGACGAGGACCTCTACAATATGTCGGATGAGAGGATAGCGGTCAGGTTCATGGAATCCGATCTCCCCGCCATACTCCTTGGGGACCTTCGGGCGTTCGTGAGGGAGACCAAGGTCCCCATCGTCGTCAGGTCCTCCAGCCTGCTGGAGGATGCGCTCTCACATCCTTTTGCGGGAGTTTACTCGTCTCTCCTGCTGTCGAACGTCTCCTGGGAGACGGACATGAGGTTCAAGGAGCTGTGCAACGCGATCAAATACGTCTATGCATCCGTATTCTTCCAGAAGGCGAGGACCTACCTGGAAACAACGCCCAGCACATCCGAGGATGAGAAGATGTCCGTCATAGTCCAGGAGCTGGTCGGCATCCAACATGGGGACCTGTTCTATCCCACCATATCCGGTGTGGCAAAATCATATGATTATTACCCCTCGGGCTCGTGCAGTTCCGGTGACGGAGTGGCAAATGTCGCACTGGGCCTTGGAAAGGCAGTGGTGGAGGGAGACACATCTTTCAGGTTCTGTCCGATACATCCAAAGCGGCCCAAATACGGCACGATCAAAGAGTTGCTCAGGCAGTCCCAGACCAGGTTCTACGCCGTCGATCTCAACACCTATGTGAACCTCGTCCAGAGGGATGAGGAGAGCGGGCTTACAACCCTCGGCCTGGAGATCGCCGAGGAACATGGTTCGCTGGAACAGATCGCCTCGACCTATTCGCCGAGGAATGACAGGCTTTCCCCGGGCCTGGGGGACGAGGGTTCAAGGGTTATAGATTTCGCCCCCATCCTGAAGACCGACACATTGCCTCTGGCCAGGGCCGTTCACATGATGCTTCGTCTGGGCGAGATCTCCCTGGGCACGCCGGTGGAGATAGAGTTTGCAGTGAACGTCTATCAGGAGAGCGATCCCGAGGCAGAGCTCTACCTGCTTCAGGTCAGAAGCATGATCTCGAGGGATAACGAGGTAGAGATCGATGTCGGGGACTATGGTTATGAGGATCTGTTGTGCAGGAGCGATAGCGCCCTAGGAAACATGATCGTAGATGACCTGTATGATATCGTTTACGTTAAACCGGATGCGTTCGAGATGTCCAAAAGCATCCGCGTCGCAGACCAGATACGCAAGATGAACCGATCGTTGATGGACCAGGGCCGGCCTTACGTGCTGATCGGCCCCGGACGGTGGGGGTCCACCGATCAGTGGTTGGGAATACCGGTCGCATGGAGTGATATTGCGGGGGCCAGGATAATAGTTGAGACGCCGGTGGAGGAGAGGGTCATAGATCCATCCCAGGGGTCACATTTCTTCCACAACATGATCTCCGCAAATACCGGATACGTGACCATCGGCAAAGGCGACGCGAACGATATAGGCTGGGAGTGGTTGGATGGCCAACCTGCTGAGGGCGAGTCCGAGAACGTGAAACATATACGGCTCCAGGAACCTCTGGAGGTACGCCTTGATGGAAAGAGGGGAATGGGCGTCATTCTCAAGAGGTGCAGGCCAGGAAGGGAAGAAGATGCAATAGAGGGGGAGGGATGAGTATGGTAGATATGGATGGGTCGGACAACAGGCATAATGGGAATGATGGAAGCGCGAAAACCATGATCGGCAGCGGAGCCGACTGGAAGCTGCAGGAGAGGGAGAAGGAGCTAAAATGTATCTATTCCATCTCGGCCATCGTCAGGAACAAGGACCTCACCGTCGAGGAGGCGATGAAGATGATCGTGGACCTGATCCCCCCGGCGTGGCGGTATTCCGAGATCACCTGTGCCCGGATACTGTTCGACCACCAGGAGGTCGTTACCGGGAACTTCAGGGAGACCGTCTGGAAACAGGCAGGGGAGATAAGGTACGGCGATGAGGCCAAGGGGAGCGTTGAGGTGTACTATCTCCAGGAGAGGGAGGATATGGGCGACGGCCCATTTCTTGTCGAGGAGAGGAACCTGATAGAGACCATCGCGGAGATGGTGGGGACCTACCTGGAGAAGAGGAGGATACACCAGGACCTGCGTGACCTGGAGAGCAAGGGTGGGAAGCCCCAGATGGACAAGCAGGATTGGGAGGTCATACTGGACCTTCTGATGAAGACCGACCCAAGGGGTTCCCTTCGGATCACCAGGCGGATGATCTATCACCTCTACCGGAACCACAATGAGGAGATAAATAACGTGATAAACGGGATATGCACCCTCGACGAGAACGAGTCCGATTCGGAGTGGTGCGGCATCAACATACCCAATCCCAGGGAGGATATCGCAACTCTCGAGGAGGTGCAGAAAAAGGTGTTCATGATAGCAAAGAGATCCCTCTCACCACAGGAGATAGCGGACCTCTTCAACACCTGGTTGATGGCGGACAAGGCTCGCTCCCTGCTCCTTCTGTCCCAGAGGAGGGGTGTCTCACTTATGGACATCTCCAGGGAGCTGAACCATTTCTGGGACCTGGATGAGGATTCAAGATCATTGGCACCGGAGGATGACGTGACCATCCGTACGGCCCTTATCAGGCATTTCTTCACGGGAAAGCTGAGATACGTAAATGTCGCCAAGAAGTACATGACCCTGGATAACTTCGTCTCCCTTCTCAAGAACGTTGTGGGTCCTCCACAGGGTGAGGGGAAACTGGGAGGGAAGGTCTCGGGGATATTCCTTGCAGAGAAGATCATCGAGAAGGAGAAGGATAGATACGAGGAGCTGAGGGATATCAGGTTCCCAAAGAGCTGGTATCTTACCACCGATACGATGTTGAGCCTGATACACTACAACGATCTGGACGAGATCAGCCACATCAAGTACATGGACCCGAACGAGATAAGGCAGGAACAGCCGTTCCTCGAGCAGATATTCAAGAACTCCATATTCCCGCCGGATATCCTGGGGGGTCTCAGGGGGATACTCAGGGACCTGGGCAACAGGCCGATAATCGTGCGGTCGTCCAGCCTACTGGAGGACAGCTTCGGCGCCGCGTTCTCGGGGAAATACAAGAGCCTCTTCCTGGTGAATGAGGGGAGTGAGGAGGAGAGGTTGAACGGATTGTTGAACGCGATAACGGAGGTATATGCCTCCACGTTCGCCCCTGAACCCATCGCCTACAGGAAGGAGCGCGGACTCCTCGATTTCTTCGAGGAGATGGGGATATTGATCCAGGAGGTGGTGGGCACCAGGATCGGTGACTATTTCATACCCGCTTTCGCGGGGGTAGCGTTCAGCAACAACGAGTTCCGCTGGTCTCCCAGGATCCGAAGGGAGGACGGCATCGTCAGGATGGTGGCGGGGCTTGGTACGAGGGCAGTGGACCGTGTGGGAAACGATTACCCCGTGCTGGTCTCTCCCAACAGGCCGGAGATCCAGGTGAACACGCTGGTGGATGAGATGGTACAGTATTCACAGCACAACATGGATGTGATAAACCTGAAGAAGGGGACTCTGGAAACGGTCCCATCCGTGGAGTTCCTGAGGGAGAACTGGGATGCCTATCCCATGGTCAACAAGATAGTGTCCATTCACAGGGACGACATGCTGACCCCTGTCGTCGGTATACTGCATGACGCCAGGGAGGAGGATATGGTGATCACCTTCTCCAAGCTGATCAGTGATAATAAATTCTTACCACAGATCAAACGCCTTCTATCGATACTGAAGGAGAAGATGGGGACCCCCGTGGACGTGGAGTTCGCCCACGACGGGAAGGGACTTCATATACTGCAGTGCAGGCCTCAGAGCCATGCCACAGAGATGGAGAGGGTTCCCATACCCAAGAACATCCCCCAGGATCGGAAGCTGTTCTCCGCAGGCAAGTACGTGACCACAAGCCATATCGAGAACATCGAGTACGTCGTCTATGTGGACCCTGCGGCATACGGAAAGCTGGAGGAGAGGAATGAGATGCACAACGTGGCCCAGGCTGTTGGTGCATTGAACAGGGCGCTTCCAAAGAGGAAGTTCATTCTCATGGGCCCGGGAAGGTGGGGGAGCCGAGGGGATATCAAGCTTGGCGTGCCGATAACCTACAACGACATCAACAATACTGCACTTCTGATCGAGATCGCCAGGGTGAAGGGAGGATATCTGCCCGAGCTCTCGTTCGGCACGCATTTCTTCCAGGATCTGGTGGAGGCAGACATACACTATCTTCCCCTCTACCCGGACGAGCCGGAGAACCTCTTCAACGATGAGATGTTGGAGATCGCCCCGAACCACCTGAGGGAGATGTTTCCCAAATATGGTGAACTGGAGGGCGTTATAAAGGTCGTGGACGTATCCGAGATCTCCAGGGGAGGCACCCTATCGGTCGTGATGGATGGGGAGGTCAACAGCGCACTGGCATACCTGAGGCCTCCGGACCACTGGCTCTGGAGGATGAAGAAGGTGGAGGAGATCGCAGCCTCGTTGGATGTGGACCTGTACGGCCTGAGGGGGATCTACGTCGTTGGAAGCACTAAAGAGGGGACCGCAGGCCCCGAGAGCGATATCGACATCATCGTTCATCAGGTGGAGGATGAGGAGAAGAGGGACGCCCTTTTCTCACGTCTTATCGGTTGGGATGAGAAGATATGCCAGGAGAACCTGGACCGGACGGGGATCGAGATGGAGAAGATCCTGGACGTTCACATAGTTACCGATGATGATATCGCCAACAAGACCTCGTGGGCGACCCATATCGACTCACCATACAATCCTGCCAGGATGATCCCTCTCAGCGATCAGTGATCATATCGAGATCAGATCCCTTGATGTTGTTGAGAGGTCATCCGTGTCGAACCTGACAAGGGAGAGCTCGGGCCCGTCGTGGGCTGCGGAGAGCGAGTATGTTTTCCCCGTTCTTTCCATCCAGTTCCCGGTGAGCCTGGGAGATTCGTGGATGTGTCCGTGAAGGGTCAACAGCGGCTGTTTGTCTTTGATATGGCGCTGTATTGCTATGCTGCCCACGTGCTCGTCCAGGGGGACGTGGTCCAGCATTCTTCCCCCCGCGATCCGGTCAAGATCGGACCCGTACGGCGGAGAGTGGAAGAGGAATATGCTCTTCTCCGGAGGATCGGACCCTGCAAGTTCCTTAATGTCATTCGATATCGTGGAGTATCGTACCTCATCCTCGGGGATATCCACGGTCCTGAACCCTTCCTCCGGCGAGACGCAGCCAGGATCAACAAATCTAGAAACGTCGTATCGCTCCCAATCCTTGAGAAGGAAGGGTGTAGGGGATACGTAGGTGTATCCCTTCACCAGGAGGTCTCCGAAGGGGACGGTCCTGTTGTGAACGTATTCTATTAGACCGTCCCTATCCACATCGAGGAAACGGTTCTCGTAGGAGCGGGGGTCGTCGTTTCCCATGATCACGAAGAAGCGGGTATCGTTGCCGGTGACCTTTTTTACCCTTTCGATCCCCCCGAAGAGGATCTCGTCGAGGAACTTACCGCTGTTCTTTACGGCCCCGAATCCCTTTGGAAGCAGGTCCCCTCCTAAGAAAACGCCATCCGGGCGCTCCTCCTCGATGATGGAGAAGAGCAGATGGTACTTCTCCTCGGCGCCGTGCAGGTCGGAAACGAACAGACATTTCAAGATCATACACCACTTGTTGAACCGTTTCGATATGATCAAACCTGGATAAATACGTCTCCATCGTGAATGGAGATCCTGGAACCTACCCTGGATCAGGTGGTCGGTATTGCTATAAATGCCTACCTGAACCTGACGTTGAGGTAATGTGTAGAACAGGATATGCAGGGGTCGTACGCCCTGACCAGCATCTCAAGAGTCAGCTCGATCTCCTTCTCCGGCGTCCCCACAAGGGTCGGGGCGATCGCCTCGAAGTCGTGCTGGATGTTCCCGTGGTTCTGGTTGGTCGGGATGATGCA
>JAUVCY010000289.1 GCA_030595585.1 Thermoplasmatota archaeon | reverse complement strand
CTGGCGATAACAGGGAGAGCGTCGGAGCCTCCACGTCGATGGAGAGCTCCTGCCAACCGGACAGCGCGAGGTTCCCCACCATGTCCTTCAGGGAGACCCTGTACCTCCACATGCCGGGAGAAAGAGCCTGCTCGACCTCGTATCTGGTGCCCTCGGGTTCGAGCAGGTCCTCCGTCCGGGTCATCACGGTGCCGTTCACCACGTTCTCGAACTCAAGGTAGAGCTTATCCGAGGGCCCGGACCTGTTGTCCAGGCAGTTGAAACCCACGGTAAATGAATCCTTTACCCATCCCTCGGGAGTTACGTTCCACAGAAGGGGAGGCGTCCCGTCGATCCGCATGTCCAGAGGGCCGAAGACGGAGGGGCCGTTCCCTGCCCTGTCGGATAACCTCACCCACACGAGCAGGTCCAGCTCCTCTCCAGGCAGCGGGACCGTGACGTTGTATAGATCCCCAAAAGCGGTGATGGCGCCCCCATCCTGCCACATGCCCGCTGACCCTCCCACCACGTCCACGCGGTACTGAAGCGTCTCCTCGTTGGGGCCGGAGATATCGTCCCTTATCGTTATCCTTCCCTGCGGGTCCGACAGGGGCACCCACTGGACCTCCGGCCCAGGGACCATCTCGGGAGCACCCCGGTCGAGATATATCTCCCTCGGCAGGGACCACGACGAGTTCATCCCACCCTCCCTGCACCTCACGGCCCAGTAGAACAGGCCGTCCCCGGGATCGGATGGGAGCTGATATTCCGCAACATCCGTCAGGCCCGAAAGGACCACATCCGTGGGGTCCGGCGACGATAGGAGCCTGAACTCGTACCCCACGTTATGGGGCCAGAAGGCTTCCACACCGTCATGCCAGTTGAACATTATTGATACGTCCTGCACGGGCTCCCCCTTACGGGGGTGCATGGGGACCGGCCCGGGCAGGTCCCATGTGCTGTCTATCGACCCGTCAACCTCTCCGCCAAGGGCTGCCGTACCGCCGGGACCTCCGATCGTGGAGCCGTCGGCCCCAACCTCTCCATCTCCACCATCCATGAAGGAGTGGGAGATGGAGGATCCGGCGGTCTCGCCCATCTGGAGCCATCCGCTTGCCATGAGGTAGGTGGCCGTTACATCCGCCGACAGGTTCCCTCCCCGCCCCACCTCGCGGCCCACCTCTCCAGGGGCTCCCGGGCCCGGGCCCGACGTGAACAGCTCCCCGCATCCGGCGCCTCCGCTGAAGCCTCCTCCGCCTCCCCCTCCCCCGTCGAACACGTTGGGTAGAAGGTTCATTCCGCCTCCCAACCCACCGTCCCCCGGAACCCCTCCGTCTCCCGCTACCATATCCAGATCAAGAGAGTTGCTCTGCATCCACTCCGAGCAGGTGATGTTCAACGAACAGTTACCGCCGGCCCCTACCCTGCCCAGGATGTCGCCGCCAGGAGATCCGTACTTGCCCCCTCCCATGCCCCCTGCATATCCTCCTCCCCCTCCGCCGGCGACCGTATATGCCGTATGCCACTCCGGTGGATCGTCTGCCCTGCAGTCTCCACCGTCCCCGGCGTCCCCCCCTTGGCCTCCTTGGAGGTGAAGCGAAAGACCGTCTATGAGGAGGGAGCCCAGCTCGACCTCCATATCCGCGTCTCCCCCCACACCCACCGAACCCCTGACCTCACCCATGGGCGTCACGGTGCCGTTCACTATCCACGAGGTGGTGTACCCACCTGGCGGAATGGGATAGTTGAGCTTCTGGTCGCCCAGGTAGGGGATGCCTCCAGCATCCCCGGCATCGCCTCCCGACCCCGGGCTTATATCGATCAATGTATCGATCATCCGCCCATTCGCGTCAGGGCAATCCAACACCAGGGAGGAACGGCCTCCAGAGCCCACGTGGTCCGTGACGTTCCCTCCCGTGGTGTACCCTCCGGACAGATATATTGCGTCCGAGGCGAGGTCCTGGGCGTCCGGGGCATCCCCGCCGTCGCCCCCGTACAGAAGCAGGGACGATCTGATCATATCAAGTACACCCCCGTCCATGGATATCTCGAAGGTGGCGTTTCCGCCGGAGAACCGGTACCCCCCCACGTCCTCTTTCAGGTAGTAGCCCGGGTCCTCATCCTCCCATCCGTCGCCCGCGTAGACCCGAACCTGGGACCTGAAGCATCTGAAGGAGGATGAGATATTTAGTGAGATGGTGGCGTCGTCCCCCCTGTCCCTGATCAGGCCGCTTCCGTTCAACCCTCTCACGACAAGGGTGGAATTGACGATGGAGAAGGTGGAGGGGGCCCCCACTACCTTTGGGCTTTCCGCCCCGCTCCCCACGACGTTGATGGTGCAGTTGTCCAGATATATACTGCTCCCCGCCCCCAGCACGATGGAGCTGTAGGTCATGTCCTGGTCAAGAAACAGCGACTCTCCCTCTCCAAGGACGAGGCTTCCCCTCGTGGGAATGGGGCCATTCATCGTTATCTCAACAAGGTCCGTTCCGTCCCGATCGGCCCCTCCAAAGAGGGACACGGCCGGGAGTATAAGCAACGCTGTGATCAGCAAAATGAAAGCCTTCATCGCAAACACACTCACTGATGTTAACTCAATGAGAATAGATAAACGCTTCGGACCCGTTGTGGAAGATCAAGAAACGACCTCCGCGTCTTACCGTTTTAACGATCCTCATGGATCTGACAACCGCTTTTAATCTCATAAATGCAATATTATTAATAATTACAATACTATTGATTTGATGTTATCCATCTCGAAGGAGGGATATGATTGAGAGGCAAACAGATAACATTATTGATGGTTTCGATATTAATTACAAGTGCAATTGTTCCCACCGGCCCAACAGAAGGGTCCGGTTCCGGAATGGATGCAGACCTGAAGTATTCACATGCATCGTTCATAGGAGAGGATGCATCTGATGAATCCGGATATACGGTCTCAGGTGCGGGGGATGTGAACGGGGATGGATACGACGACATGATCATCGGGGCATATGGAGACGATGACGGAGGTTCATATGCAGGTCAGACATACCTGATACTTGGAAAGGCTTCCGGATGGGCAATGGACAAGGACCTCTCAAACGCAGACGCATCGTTCATCGGAG
>JAUVCY010000217.1 GCA_030595585.1 Thermoplasmatota archaeon | reverse complement strand
GAGATCTCTATCTGGTTGAACCGATAGAGGAACACGAATATGAGCAGGCAGAATATCAAAAGCGCGATGATGGGCATAAGGACATCCTGAAGTTGAGGGCCCTCGTCTGTCGGGTCCCCTATTATCTTCCGCGGAATATCGAAGGTCACAGGTTTCGCGTCAATGGATTGCTCGCTTAGCGGAAGCTCGCCCTCAAGTTTGATGGTCATGGTGTGCTTCCCATACGTCGACGCGGTCCACGCCAGATAGATGGTGGTCTGATTGTTCTTCTGAAGGTAGGTGATGTTGGCCCTGTCGAACTCGAAGGGGCCGTCGTACAGTACGACATACAGCTCGGGGAACAGGGTGGGGTCCAGATCCACGCTCCCGTAGTTGGAGATATCCACCTGGAACGAGTATCTAAGGTCCTTCTCACCAGCAACCAGACCTCCCTCCTCCACCTCCACGTTGTTTATCCTGACCGTCTCGATATCGAAAAGGAGCTCGTAGAACTCAAGCTCCATCGTGTAAACGAACTCCTTTGTGGCGTCACCGAACTCGCGGGACCTCGTGGAGATCCCCCTCAGCTCGACCTCGTACTTGCCCACCTCCATCGGGGCCATCCTCTCAAGGTCAAGGCTGACGAAGGCAGTGGTGGTGCCCTCGAAGTCGATATCGACGTTGCTGTTCTGGAGCCTCAGGGCAGATTGGTACTGGTTGTCCACCCACTCCAATTTTATCTCATCCTGTATGTTCCCGAGGTTGACAACATCCAGCCGGATCGTCTTGGTCTCCATATCGTCTATCGAAAACCTCAGGTCCTCCATCCCCTCTGACAGTTTGATGTCGAAATCATAGTAGGGATTGACCTTGATTATCAGGTCCATGGATATCAGGGTGTTCTCGTCCCTTGTCTCGTTCTGCGAATAGGCCCACACCTTAATGGTATAGCCGTCGTAGAGGCCGTCCTGGTCCGGTCGGCTCGTATCCGGATACGTGTCCGCGGCGGCGTCCTGGGGTATGGTCACCCACATCCGGATAGGATAGGTATCGTTGGGGGCGACCTTCACCTGATACTGCTCCAGTTCGGCCCACTCGCTGTCCACGCTCAGGTTGAACGTATCCTCCCAGCTTCCCCTGTTCTTTACCCCCAGCAGGAACTCGATCTGGCCGCCTATGAAGCCCACCTTGACGAACTCCGAAGCCGTAAGGCCCACCTTGTGCCTCTCCTCCACCTTGAAATTGTATTTGACCGAATCCAGCATCCGGGTGGGGGAGGCGCCGTAGGCCAATATCTGGATGAAATACGATTTCGCCGTTGAGGTCTCGGGGATGAATATAGTGAGGGGCAGGTTCACCGTCGTCTTGGGTCCGATCCCGCTTCCCCTCCTGAGATTGGTCTGATCGATGTACACGGACCATCCCATGGGTTTGTACCCCACCTTCAGATATTGATCGGGGTCCTTGTTGTTCCCCATGTTCGTGAAATTAAAATATACCTTGTACTCCCTGCCCGGAGCCACCTGGAACGGGGCGTTCCCCTTATCCTCTATCCTTCCCGCATATCTCGTTGATGCGAGCACCTGACACGCTAGCCCGTCGCCCAGGTCCCTTATCGGCTCCACCCCCGATCTCGCCCTGAGGAAGATATTCACGTTGTAGTAATGGGGTGCATCCGGGGGAACCCGGACCTTGACATAGACCACTATGGTCTTGCCTGGCTCGATGGGTTCGGTCATTGCCGGGAATGCCTTGGCAGACCACCCATTGGAGATGTCGGCCAGGTCCAATGGTGCCTCGAGGTGAAATTGATTCTCGTAGTTCCCGGTGTTGGTGAGATCGAACTTTACCTCATATTCTCTATTCTCCATCGGTTCGAAATAGTGCTGATATGACTGAGGCTCTATCCACACGTTCGGGTTGGGACGAACGCTGAAGCGGAAATTGTGCCTGTGATCGGGGTCGTTCTGATATCCTCCGTTGGTCGCCCCGTCCGGGTAGAACAGCGAATATGTCTCCACCTCGATCATGTAGTCGAATGGGGCTTCGGAATCGTGTTGTGACAGGGTGTTCCTGGGCGATATGAAGAGGGCGAGCTCCAACTCCAGGAAGTCGTTGGGGTACACGTCGAAACCCTCCTCGCTGAACCCCTCGGGCTTCCACCCCTCGGGAACGCTCAGATACCGTATGCCGATCCGGTCTATGTTATTCCCGAAGTTGTGCAGCCTGAAGGGAATGTTGATATATTGGCCAATGGTCACGAAATGGATGGGCCCGTTTACGATATCCTTACCGCCCTCCTCCTGATCTCCCTCGAGGATCCCCGGGGCGAACTCCGGATCCGATACACGGACCCCCGAGCCGGTCCTGAAATTGTCCGACTTATCATCATCATCCACGGTTATGGTCGCAGATACCTTGAACTGATTGTTGGACCAGGTATCCCAACCTTCCGGTTTCTTGAGGGGGACCTCCCAGGTGAAGCGTATCGAGAGGGGGACGGATGCCGTTCCGCCCTGTCCAGCCGTATATATCAGGTGGGACATCGATGTGATGATCTTGTACTGGGATGTGACGTTGTCCTTGCCATCGTCGATGATCAATACCACGGTGAATGAATTCGCAGGTGTGATCGAGGTATCGCTCATGTAGGGCCTGTATCCATGGACCAGGTTCACGTCGATACCCAGGGTCTGCCCGGGATAGATGTTGTTCGAGGCGGAGACCTGCACCTTCTGAATATCCTCGATCTCGATATCCAACCACCCCCTTGTAGGAGAGCTGACCTCCTCTGTGGGTGCGGCGTCCCCTCCTGTCGCCGATTGGCCCAGCAGGGCCACAGGCAGCAGCATCAGCATTGCCATAAGAATAGTTAAAGCGAGTTTTCTCGTTCCATTCATATTTCCATTGCTCGCCAAGTTCATTCACCCCTTTTTTTTTTCGGACATCGTTGATACCCGACTGCGGGACGTATCTCCCGCACCGCACATGCCGGGACCCAACCCCCCTTATCCGGACGTCGTTCAAACCCGATGAAAGCAGACCAGCATATGGCGCGATATGGCTTAATGGAGCTAGGATATTTATGTTTATTGATAGGGCCCATTGTATCGCCTTGCAAATGGTCTTTCAGGGGCCAAGCTCAATAGGGCAGTTGGCGTAGGTGTATCAGTTGAATATAGGTGATGTTCAAATATTTATACCTTGTGGATTCGGGCGGAGGGCCAGACGCGCCGAGGGGCCGCCTCTGCACGCCTGGGAAACTCCAGTCCGATCGAAACGCCCGAGAAAGCGTCCGTACGTGGTCATTTGACCTGTTCACCGGCACCCTCGGAGGGCTTCTCCTTGGGGTCCTCGGCCTTCTCCTCTTTTACTTCCTCTGAAGGCTTCTCCTTGGGGTCCTCGGCCTTCTCTTCCTTTTCAGGTGCTTCCGGCTCCGGCTCCGGCTCATCGCCAGGCTCGGCGGGCAGGGGTACCAGATCCGCGGAGAGAACCTCGGAGGTGTCGTCTCCGGAGGGCATCTCCAGGACCTCGAGCCTTCTGACATCGACCCTCTTCAGTGGATATATTATCTTGCACTCCTTCTGGATCACGTTCCCGAGGGACTTGGTCCTGTCGGAGGTGAGGATCAGGGAGATTATCTCGGAGAACGTGTGCTCCTCTCCCATCTTGGTGACCAGCTCGTCCATCCTCTTCCTGATCTGGTACTGGACAGAGCTCTGTATCCTCTTGTCGGAGATCGCCATCGGCTTGATACGGATCCTGTATCCATCCTTCGAGACGGTGTCGAAGACGCCTTCCATCTTCGTCCTCTTCCTCCTGGTCTGCCTCCGTATGAAGTCGGATGTGAGGTCGTGCCCTATGAACCTTGTATAGGCCTCGGATGTCGAGTGGTCCACTATCTTGAACCTCAGCTTGATGTGCATGTACTTGTAATCCCCGATGAGGTCTGCGAGGGTGACCTCTATGGTCCTTCCCAGCAGTTTCTCCGGTTCATCGGCCAGGGTCTCCCCTATCTTCGCCCTGTTGAACATCATTGGGGCTATGACCGAGTACCACTCTTTCGCTTTCCACTTATCCTTGAGCTTCTTCGCTTCCCTCGTAGCGCTTCTCCTTGCCATTTCGGTTCCTCCTTTGACCACGCAATGACATGGAATATATTAACCTGTCGGAAAAAAC
>JAUVCY010000163.1 GCA_030595585.1 Thermoplasmatota archaeon | reverse complement strand
AACGTCATCAACGTGCGTCCAGTCTTTGAATATGTTCACATTTCCTATGCTGATCTCGGTGAGATCCGCATCCAGCAGCTGCCCTATGATGCGGGAGGTGACGAACTGGCCCCCCCTGCCCGGCCCCTCTATGTTGAAGTTCCTCGCAGTAACGGTCTTGAGGCCGTACATGGAGTGGTAGGACCGCATGAGGGACGTGCCGTGTACTTTTGACAGCCCGTATGGGGAAAGGGGCCGAAGCGGATTGTTCTCATTGACGGGAAGCTCGGGGATCTCCATGGGGGGAGGATAGGAGGAATACCTCTCACCCAACCTGGCATACTGCTCCTCGGATGAATATACAAGACCGTATTCCTCGGCCGAGCTTGAGAATATCACCACCGGGTCCATCTCCAGCGATCTGACGGCTTCCAGAAGGTTCAACGTTCCTGTGAAATTGATATCGTAGGTCTCCCTCGGGTTGGAGAACGACCTCGGGATGAACGTCTGGGCGGCCAGATGATATATGACCTCGGGTTCACATCTACGGATGACATCGGATATCGATCCAGGATCGAGCAGCTCACCCCGGTGATACGTAATGTCTCCGTTCTCGTTGTTTATCTCCAGGCCGCTCCTGATCAGCCCGGAGACCTCATCCCCCCTCGAAATGAGCGCTTTTGAGAGATGCGTCCCCAGAAAGCCGTCCACACCTGTCAACAAGATCCTCTTGGATTCAGACATTTCAACACCGATGTTATCAGGATCCCCTCTCCGCCCTCATCATGATCCGGACCAGCTCCGAAAAACCCACTTTGGGCCTCCAGTTCAACTCCTCTCTTGCCTTTGTCGGGTCGCCAACAAGAAGGTCCACCTCCGAAGGCCTGAAATAGACTGGTGAGACCTCAACCAGCCTCTTCCCCGTGGAGCTTTCGATCCCCACCTCCTCCACCCCGCTGCCGCTCCACTCCATGTCGATCCCCGCCTCCTTGAACGCCAGTTCCACGAACTCCCTCACCGTGTGCGTCTCACCCGTGGCTATAACGAAATCGTCCGGCCTCTCCTGCTGAAGGATGAGCCACATCGCCTCCACGAAATCGGGAGCATAGCCCCAATCCCTCTTGGCGTCGAGGTTTCCAAGGACCAATCTATCCTGTTTTCCCTCGATGATGTTTGTTATGCTCAGCGTTATCTTCCTCGTTACGAAGTTCTCACCCCTTCTTGGGGATTCGTGATTGAACAGGATGCCGTTGGAGATGAACATTCCATAGGCTTCCCTGTAGTTCCTGGCGATCCAGTACGAGTAGAGCTTCGCCACGCCATATGGGCTTCTCGGGTGAAAGGGCGTGGTCTCGCTCTGGGGCGTCTCGCGAGCTTTCCCATACAGTTCCGAGGTGGCCGCGTTGTATATTTTTGTCCTGTCTATCAGGTCGAGGAACCTGACGGCCTCGATCAGCCTGAGGGTGCCGATGCCGTCCGTATCCGCAGTATATTCCGGCACCTCGAACGATATCTTCACGTGGGATTGGGCGGCCAGATGATAGATCTCGTCTGGCTCTATCTCCTTGATGATCCTTATCAGGTTGGAGGAATCGGTCATATCCCCGTAGTGGAGCGTGAGGGTGCCGGGCCCCTCTCCATTGATGGAGTGAAGGTGTTCGATCCTCTGCCTGTTGAAACTGCTGGACCGCCGGACCAAGCCGTGAACCTCATACCCCTTCTCCAGAAGGAATTCGGCCAGGTACGAGCCGTCCTGGCCGGTCACTCCCGTTATCAATGCGGACCTTTTCATCGAACCACCCCTGATGATGATGGGAATAATGGTTCCAGTTATTTAATGCTAGTATAATATGGATGATACATCTGATCTTCCAATGAACATCCCATTTACCCCCAAAAAGGGAGTGGGTTCACAGGATAATCGACGCCAATTCCTAATATCAGTTGAACCATTTCATCAGCAGCAGGACCTCAGCCTGTTCGACCTCAGGGGACCCCAGGATGAAGATCGCCATACTTCACTCGGCCATGACGGAGGGAAACAACGGAGCCGAGAGGCTGGTCTACGACCTGGCAAAAGAGTGGGGGTCCCGGATCTACATATGCGATTACAACGAACGGGTGAAGGCCTCATACCCCGGCATCGAGAAGATGATCGAGCTTGACAGGATCCGCCATCCGGGATCCTTCAGCAGAAAGTACTTTGAAATGATGAATGTGATGACCAGGAGGGGGGACGTCGATGCCGACTTTATCTTCTACTCTACCCCGATGCCCCTTTTCAGGATAAGGAAGGACCCCACACCCTACATGTACATGTGCTACACCCCCGAGAGGGGGTTCTACGACCTAAAGGAGATACTGAGGGACAGGATGCGGGCCTGGGGGTTCCCCCGATATCAGATCGGCTATCTGATGCTCCTCTACAGGAAGAGGCTGGACTGGAACCTGTTCACACGCAGGGTCAGGGCGGGGCAGGTGATCACGAACTCCAGACACGTTATGGACCGTTATGAGGGGATATACGGGAGCAGGCCAAGAGCTGCCATCCCCGCCCCTATAATGGTCTCGAGATTCAAGGCGAGACCCTCAGAGGAGTTCTATTTCACAGCGGGGGGGCTCAGGCCGAACAAAAGGGTTGACATGCAGATCAAGGCATTTGCCGGGACCGGCCAGAAGTTGGTGATCGCAGGCGACGGCCCGGAGAGGGAGAAGCTGGAAAAGCTGGCGGTAAAATTGGGTGCGGATGTGGAGTTCCTGGGCAGGGTTCCAGAGGAGAAGCTTGTCGAGATGTACTCGAGGTGCAAGGCGTTCGTCTTCTCCGCCATCGACGAGGATTTCGGCATGACCCCGCTTGAGGCCATGGCCTCTGGAAAGCCCGTCCTCTGCGTGAACGAGGGGGGACCGCTGGAATATCTGAACGATAAGGTCTCATTCCTGTTCGATGATGTAAAGGGATTGAAGGGGCTCATCAAGGCCCACGATACCGATGATTACACATCCATGAAGGATGATTGCATTAGATTGGCCGGTATATTCGACAGGGGAACGATCGCGAAGAGGATGAAAAGAGAGGTCAAGCTCATCCTCGAGGAGTTCTACTGAAGGATGTGAGTTGGAGCTCCCCTTCGGAGGCCCCTGAACGATCGGCTCACTGCTTCGGCCGGTTCACCCAGTGCACCGGATCCTCTCCGCCGAGGGCGATAAGGACCTGCTCTGCCACCATGGTCCCCGCTTTCCTCTGGGCGTCCGTGGTATTGGCCCCGATGTGTGGGGTGAATGTGACGTTATCAAGCTCCGCCAGCTTGACCTCTCCTGGGGGCTCGGTCTCGAATACATCGAGGGCGGCCCCTCCGATCTTCCCTTCGCTGAGCGCATTGTAAAGGGCATTTTCGTCCACCACGCCCCCTCTTGCACAGTTCACCAGATAGGCAGTATCCTTCATGATCTCGAACTGCTCCGTGCTCAGCATGTGCCTTGTGGAATCCGTGAGAGCGACGTGGAGTGAGATGAAATCTGACCTCTTCAAAAGCTCATCCATCTCCATGAGCTCAATGCCGAACTCCTGTGCGACCTCCTTGGGGAGATATGGGTCGAAGCCGATGGTGGTCATTCCGAAGGCCTGACACCTCCTTGCCAGGGCCTGTCCTATCCTTCCGCAGCCGACGATCCCCGCGGTCTTTCCATCAAGCTCCATCCCCTTGAGCTGTTTCTTGAGCCACTGTCCGGACCTCGCCCCGGCAGTGCCCCGGTGTATTCCCCTGGCAAGGGATAACATGTGCCCGAACGCCAGTTCGGCAACAGAGAGCGTGCTGCCCATTGGGGCGTTCACAACCTTTATGCCCTTCTCACCTGCGTAAGCGGAATCAATATTGTCCGTGCCTATACCTGCCCTTCCTATGACCTTCAGGTTGGAGGCGCGATCGATCGAGTCCGTTCTGACCTTGGTCCTGGACCTTACGATCAGGGCCTCGTAATCCCCTATCATCTCAAGCAAACCCTCTGGAGAAGCCTCATCCAGCACCACCTCGTGCCCGGCCTCCTCCAGCATCTTGACCGCCTCGGGGGCGATCCCATCCGTGACAAGAACCTTCATTTTCCTCACTACCGACCCATGATACGCTCGTCCGTTATTATAGTTGCGAAAATGAGCCGTTGAGGTATTATCATTGGTTCCCGACACATATTTGGAGGGATCGAGGGTGTGTCCGGGTCAGGTTCCTGGACCCTGATCTTGTCTCTTATCCGGATGGAAGAAGAGGATCTTCAGGGTCTCTGCTGTGCTTTTATTGGTCCAGATCCCGAGGCCGATCCCGGCGGCGAGCCCCGTGGTCACACGGAGCAGGTTGAACGATTCGTAGGAGGTCAATGCCTGCGCCCCCCCATCCAGAAGCATCGGGGCCAACGCAATAAAAAGAAGAGAAAGGGGGAACCTCCTCGAGAGGAACATCCCCACGATCCCGCCCATCAAAAGGCCAGCGAAGAGCCCTACGTCCCTTGAGCAGACCGGCATCTGGTTCCCATTCAACTGGTAGGACCTCTCTGTCAACTGATGGCAGTAGATGTCTCCGAATACGTACGCAGCCCTGGAGATCGGGGAACCCAGCTGATCGAACTCCTCATCGTATTCCCGGCTCCCCACCCTCCCCTCCACATCCAGTATTATGGTGCCTTCCTCCTCCAGGAACGGCGAGATTATTACGGATGCGAACAGGATCAGGAAGACGATCAATAGGGGAATGCCAAATAGGTTGGGTCGGCCGATCAGGTGCTTCGCTCTGCCGATCAGGTCATTGGCCACTCCTCACCCCTCCAGTTCATATCTGAGCAGGGCACCCACTCCTCCCATCCTGTCGAACATCTTTCCACCGTCATGAAGGGACGAGATCACCATCGTTTTTGCTCCGATCAGAGGGGCCATTGATAAAAGCTTTTTTCCGGCATCCGTTCTGAAGACAGTATCGGAGATGATCAGCATCTCTACCGCCCCCAGGTCAAGGGCCGATCTCACCTCACCCAGTCCGTAGGCAGCCCCTTTTCCCTTTCCCACCATCTCCATGAACCTGTTGAGCAGGGAAG
>JAUVCY010000186.1 GCA_030595585.1 Thermoplasmatota archaeon | reverse complement strand
ATATAGACTACACCAGGCTCCATGATGATTGTGCAAGGGTAAAGAGCCTGCTGGACCGCGGGACAAGCGTCAGGATCACCGCCCCATCCGGCACGGACATAGAGATAGGCATTCAGGAGAGGATCACTAAGAGCGATGACGGCGACTTCACAGAGCCTGGAAAGGGGGGAAACATACCAGCGGGTGAGGCGTTCATCTCCCCCCAGCTGGGAACCTCCAACGGGACCATCGCCTTCGACGGCTCGATAGCCTCCGACAGCGGCATAATAATCATCGACCGCCCCATAATTTGCCGTGTCAAGGATGGATTTGTAAGGGGAATAGAGGGAGGAGATGAGGCGAGGGGGCTGGAGGATACCATCACCAGGGCGGAGGAGAGAACGCTCGAATGGGTCAAGGAGGGCAAGCTCCCCCGGGACCAGGAGAAACATTACCTGATGAACTGCAGGAACCTGGGTGAGCTGGGGATCGGCCTCAACCGCAAGGCGAAGATCATCGGCAACATGCTTGAGGATGAGAAGGTCTACTCAACGTGCCACATAGCCATAGGCGCAAATTATGACGACGATGCCAAGGCCCTGATACACCTGGATGGGTTGATCAGATCGCCCACCATTGTCGTTAGGATCGATGATGAGGATAGGACCATCATGAAGGATGGCGAACTTCTCATCTGATCACATTTTTCGCGAAGGGTTCTTGTATCATGCCAATATATTAACGGCAGCAGGGTGTGGATTTCCATGACAGAGACCGAGAAAAGGGGAAAGGTCATCGATCCGATAGGGATCGACGATCGCAGGGCGATCGAGCTGGGGGGATTGGAGGAGGAGATCAAGGTCCTGAAAGGTCAGCTAAGGTCCGTGGAGTACTCCTCGAACCTCGAGAGGGAGGCCTTCAAGAGGGAGCTTACGGGCGCCTACGACGAGATCAACATGCTCCGCAGGGATAGAAAGAGGCTCAATAAACAGCTGGAGGAGCTGATGAAGCCCCCCCTTCTCGTCGGCGAGGTCGTTGAGATACTGGACGGCGAAGAGGTCATCGTCAAGAACGGGAACGGGCAGATATTCATAACCACGGTTTCCAGCAGCCTGAAGGTGGACGATCTAGAGATGGGTACGAGGGTGGGCCTGGACAGGAACAACCTGGTGGTCATGAGGGCGCTATCCACCGGCAAGGACCCCATAATCGTGGGGGCGGAGATCATCTTGAAGCCGGACACCACCTACGGTGACATCGGCGGCCTTGACGACGTTATCACCGAGGTCAAGGAGACCGTTGAGCTGCCGATAGTTGACCCAAAGAGCTTCACCCGTCTGGGAATACATCCGCCAAATGGCATTCTGCTTGTGGGGCCGCCGGGCACGGGGAAGACCCTCATCGCCAAAGCGGTGGCAAATGCCGCGGAGTGCTCCTTCATCAGGTTGGTTGGGTCGGAGCTCGTACAGAAGTTCATAGGGGAGGGGGGCAGGCTGGTTCGGGAGCTGTTCCAGCTGGCTCGGGAGAAGAAGCCCACCATCATATTCATCGATGAGATAGACGCGATCGGGGCAAAGAGGCTGGGGATGGATACCACTGGAGACCGTGAGGTGCAGAGGACGCTTATGCAGCTCCTTGCGGAGATGGACGGCTTCAATACGCTCGAGGACATAGGCATCATAGCGGCCACGAACAGGAAGGATATCCTGGACGAGGCGCTGCTCAGGCCGGGCAGATTTGACAGGATCATAGAGGTCCCGATCCCCAACGACGAGGGGCGGAGAAAGATCCTCCAGATACACATGGAAAAACTGAAGCTCGCCAGGGACGTTGACATTGACAGGCTCATCCCCAAGACCGAGGGGTTCACCGGCGCGGACATCAGAAACCTCTGCATGGAGGCGGGGATGTTCGCAATGAGGGGCAGGCGCAGCAGGATAACGGCCAACGACTTCACATCTGCGCTCGATAAGCTCAGGAAAAGGGCTGCCGAGGTGGATGAGAGCTCGACCAACACGATGTTCGGATAGGGATCACCTTAAGCGGGCCGCTTCCTTGTGGTGGCCGCTGGACCTGAGGAACTCCTGGATCTCCCCGGCTATCCTCTTTCTGTGGTACGGCGACCCGATCTCATCTATCAGTTCGAGCGAACGCTTGAACTCCTGTTTTCCCCTCTCCATATCCCCGCCGTAGATGAACATCCTCCCGTAGTCCACCCTGATGGAGGCCAGCTTGACCTTCTCCCCCAGCTGATCGAATATCGAGAGGGCCTCGTCCAGATACTCCCTTGCCGTCTCCAGGTCCCTCTTCATCAGGTACACGTGGGCAGCTCCTGCCATGGAGTATCCGAGCTGCCTGATATCACCTGTGCCGGAACATATCTCTATGGAATCCTCGAAGTTGGTCACCGCCTCGTCGTGGTCGCCAACGGTTGCCAGCACGGTTCCAAGGCTTATCTTGACCCTGGAGAGCATCAGAAGGTCCTCGGTCATCTCCAGGGCCGCTATCGCCCTCTCGAACTGGCCTATCGCCTTCTTGTGCTGGTCCTGATTGGTGTAGATGATCCCCAGCCCCGTGAAGGATGCGGCCTGCAGGGAGGAGAGCTCCAGGTCCGTGGCGATCTCCAGCGATTCGGACATGAACTTCTTGGCCTGATCGAACTCACCGCTGATGGAGTAAAGCTCTCCAATGGCCTGAAGCGCGCTGGAGATCTTCTCCCTGTCGCTGAGCTTCCTCGCCATCTTCAACCCCCTTTTGAGCCTCTTCTCCGCCCCGTCCCTGTTCCCACGCCTGGACTCTATCACACCGATGTTGAGATTGGCCATTACACCTATGTCGGGCCTATCCTCGGCCTCCGCAATGGCCGAGGCCCTCTTGAGCTCCGAGAGGGCCCGGTCCCAGTGGCCCATTATCATCTGTACCCTTCCGGTGAGGAGCCTTGTCATCGCACGGTAATCGTTCTTCTTCTCCGAGACCTCCCTGTTCAGGAGGTCAAGGACGGACGCGAACTGCTCCGTGTATCCCTTGGATATGACGAGGTCGCCGTACGTGGATGCCAGCTTGAGCGCCTTGACGGGCTCTCCACCCATGGTCAGGTGGTACATCGCCTCCACGGTGGAGCGGTTGGTCCCCACCTCCATGTAATGGTCCGAGGCCCTCATGTGGTATCCCGTCTTCTGCTTGGGCGTGAGCCGGTTGTAGAAGAACTCCTTGATCAGATCGTGGGCCTCGTACTCGTCGTAGGATATCTCCTGCAGGAGGTTCTTCTCAACGAGGCGGTCCAGAAGGGTGAAGTCGAGGCCCTCCTCCATGAAGAAAGCGGCGGAGGGCACGGGGTATCTGAAGACGGATGCTATCTGGAGGAACAGGCTCTCCCTCTCCTCCAGTTTCTTGAATATCTCCTCGTAGATGTACCGCTTGATGTCCTTTTGATCCCTCAGCTCCTGGCCCGTGGTGACCAGCTGAACGAACAGCGGATGACCCTTGGTTATGGAGTACACCTTCTTGAACAGCTCATCGTCAAGGTCCTTCACCTTCAGAAGGGAGCGGCAGCTCTCCTCGTCCAATCCCTCCAGGGAGAGCTCCTGGACCACGCCCTTGACCACCACGTCGGACCGGTCGTAGAAGGGGAACACCTGCCTTCCCACAACCATTATCTTGATGCCGGAGGTCGCGGAGAGCATATCCTTCAGGAGGACGAACAGCTCCACGATGTCATCCGCCGCCCTCTGGAAATCGTCGAACACCATCAGTATGGGGCCCTCGGTCAGGTTCCCCTCCAGTATAGGGTAGAGGTCCTTCATGTCGAGACGCTGTGTGTTATCGAGGTAGGACCTGAACCCGCTTCTCCCCATCTCCTCCAGGAATCGGGAGATCGAGTAGAGGACGTTGCGGACCGAATCCCACCTGTGGAACCGGTACCAGAAGATATGCACCTGACCCTCCAGGTCCGTGGCCGCCTTTGCTGCGAGCGTCGTCTTTCCGATCCCGGCGATGCCCGTTACGGACATCACGGAAGAGCCGTCGCCGTGGACCCACTTCTCGATCACGCCCAGCTCTTCTGCCCTCCCGCAGAACCTCTTGGGTATGGGCACATCCTGCAGGAAGGAGACGAAGTTTCCCCTCTGATATCCTATCGAAGGGTCGGACCTCTCCGAGAGGTAGGACCTCACCTCGGCCTCCCTGAGCCTCCCTTCCTCGTTGAGGAGGTTGAATATCTCAAGCAGGGATATGTTCACCTTCAGGTAATCGGAGACCTCCTCCAGGTATATCTGACGGACCCCTCCGTCCCCCAGCTGCAGGTAGATCGATCTGGACCTGAACGATCCCAGTATCTCCTCCACCGAACGCTCCCCCGTCTCGGTGAGGAAATACGCCTTCCTCTTTCTGGGCATCCCCTTGATCCTCTTGAGGACGTCGTATATCAGGTCCTCCTCCCTCAGCTTCTTGATGGTCCTTGGGATGTTGTCCCTTCTGATGTTGACCGCCTCGGCGATACCGTCCTGCACTATCGCCTGCGGGACCTCGAACTCCATCTCCATGGATTGATAGTTGAACAGGTGGAGTAGGATCTTCCTCTCAACGGTGAGCTTCCTTGGAAGCCTGGCGTCCCCGTGGTTATCGTACATGTTCATATCACCACCGTATCGAAGGACTCCTCTATCTGGCTCCTGACC
>JAUVCY010000051.1 GCA_030595585.1 Thermoplasmatota archaeon | reverse complement strand
AGAGGTTTTCGCGGTTATCCGGGCAAAAGCAAAGGTTACATATAAGACCGACGGCCACCCTAGAAGGTCTCCACGATATAGTTGAGCACAGACCTGAACACGACCTGTCCGTCCCCCTCCTCCGATCCCACCTTGTTCCTGTACCAGTCAGCATGTGTATGCCTGTAGAAGACCCTCTCGGGGTGAGGCATCATCCCGAAGACGTTTCCCCTCTCACTGCATATTCCAGCGATATTGAACCTGCTCCCATTTGGATTGTAGGGGTACTCCGCATTGGTCTCCCCCGACCCATCACAGTACTGGAACACCACCCTGTCCTCATCAAAGAGCCTCCCGTAAAGCGCATCCGCCTCCTCCAGGGGGAGTATCAGCTTCCCCTCCGCATGGGCGCAAGGTATCAGCCGTATGCTTCCGATCGGGATATCCCTGGTCCAGACGCATCTACCCCGATTCGTATGTTTCAGCAGGGTGGGCCTGCACTCGAAGAAACCGGAATCGTTCGAGTGGAGGACGGCTTCCGGATGCTCGGACATGGTACCATCCATACCCGGAAGGATCCCCAGTTCCACCATGATCTGGAATCCATTGCAGAAGCCCCCCACGGCCTTCCCATCCTCTATGAACTTCCTGAGGTCCCCTGAAAGCGACGCCTTTATCCTTGCCGCGAATATCGCCCCTGCCCGGATGTAGTCCCCGGCGGAGAAACCACCCGGGAACATCAGTATGTGGTAGTCATCCAGCGACCGCGCCTCATCCGCGCCAACGTCCCGCCCCTCCAGCTGTTTGAGGTGAACGAACTCGGGGGACGCCCCAAGCCTCTTGAAGGCGTCGAAGGTCTCCTGCTCGCAGTTTGTCCCCTCCATCCTCAGGATGCATACCCTGATATCCTCGACCTTCACTGTGATCCCTCCAACAGCCTCTTCATTCCACCCCTCCACGCATGATCGAGCACATTTACGGGTATGTCAACGAGGAGATCCTCCCCGCGGGTCATCCTCAGGGAATCCCCCAGGACCGTCCCAAGCTTGGTGTAGGGGACCTCATGTCTGGAGATGCAGTCCTCAACCCTCAGGGCCTCCCTGGGCTCAACCTCTATGACGTACCTGGTATTGGATTCAGAGAACAGTTTGGTATCCACCCTCATCTCCTCACCGTTCCCGTCCAGGGATCCCACCTCCCTGACGTTAACGTCCAGGCCGATGCCCCCGCCAATGCACATCTCCGCAAGGGCGACGGCCAATCCACCTTCCGACAGGTCGTGCACGGAGGCCAGCAAGCCCTCTGAATTCATCTCCAGGACGGCCTCCATGGAATCCATCATCAGCTGTTTGTCCAGGTCCGGAACGCGATCACAGCCGGCATCAATGGACCTGTAGTAGGCAGATCCCCCCATCTCCCTCCTGGTCCTTCCCAGAAGGTAGATGATATTTCCGCTCTTCTTGAGGTCCGATGTGGTGGCCTTCCTCACGTCGTCCATCAGCCCGATCATCATCATGGTAGGGGTGGGCGGGACTGCTCCCAGTTCCGATTCGTTGTAGAGTGATACGTTTCCCGAGACCACCGGGATAGAGGCGTGATCGGTCACCTCGCCTATGGCCTTGCAGGCCATCGCGAAGTCCCCCAGCCTGTCCGGTTTCTCCGGATTGCCGAAGTTCAAACAGTCGGTAAGGGAGTGGGGCCTTGCGCCCACGGACACCAGGTTGCGGATCGATTCGTCCAACGCCGACAGGGTGCCCCTGTATGGGTCGATCTCGCACATGCCCGGATTCACGTCGGTGGTGATGGCGAGCCCCTTCCAGGAGTCCTCAAGGGGCTTCAACACTGCAGCATCGGATGGGCCGGGAGAGAATGGATCGCCAACGTATGGTTTGACGACGGTCCTGGCCCTCACCTCATGGTCGTAGGTCCTGAATACCAGCTCCCTGCTGCAGATATTGGGGTCCTCCATGAGCACAAGGAGAGAGGCCTCAAGCTCTCCCCTGTCGGGCAGAGGAATATCCGCCTCCAGTATCTCCCTGCTTACCTCCCTTGGGACCGTCAGCCGACAGTACTCGGGTCCGGCGGTGAAGAAATCCAGGTCCATGTTGAGTATCTCCTCCCCCTCCCACAGAGCCTTGACGTGTTTTTCGGGTATCACCTCGCCGATTATCACGGCTTCCACGTCCCACTTCTTGAATATGTGCATCACCGCATCCACGTCACGGGGAAGCACGGATACCATCATCCTCTCCTGGGACTCGGACACCCATATCTCCCAGGGTTTGAGCCCCTCCTCCTTGAGGGGTATCCGATCCAGATGGATGATCGCACCGCATCCGCCATCAAGGGCCATCTCACCGCTTACACATGAAAGGCCGCCCCCGCCCAGATCCTTCATTCCCCTGAGCAGCCCCCTCTCGTTCGCCTCGAGGCAGGAGTGGATTATGGGCTCTTTCACGATCGGGTCTCCCAGCTGAACGGAGCCCCGGTCCTTCTCCTCCGAATCCGAGGAGAGGTCTGCGGATGCGAATGTGACCCCATGGATGCCGTCCCTTCCGGTTCGACCTCCTGCCAGAATATATATCTCGCCGGGACCACCCACCCTGCTCCTGATGATGTGCTTTTTCTTCGCGATGCCCACCGCACCCACGTTGACCAGGGGGTTTCCCGTATACCCCCTGTGGAAATTGACGGAGCCGGCGACCGTGGGGATGCCTATCCTGTTGCCGTAATCCCTGATGCCGGCCACCACCCCCGAGAAAATGTACTTGGGATGGTTGATCCCCTCGGGGATATCCTCCTCTCCCGCGTCAAGCAACCCGAAGAAGAGGGGGTCGATAACTGCGATGGGCTGGGCGCCCATGCAGACCACGTCCCGGATTATCCCTCCCACCCCGGTCGCCGAACCACCATAGGGCCCTATGGCGGAGGGGTGATTGTGGCTCTCCAGTCCCACCACGTAGGCGTGGTCGTCATCGAACTCCACCACTCCGGCGTCCTCGCTTGTGATCAACGCCTGGGGAAAGGAGCGGTTCATGAAATACTGCTTCATGATATATTTGGACGATTTGTAACAGCAGTGCTCGGACCAGGCCTGCCCCAGCGCCTCCAGCTCGATATCACGGGGGTCCCTCCCCTCTTTGGCGAAATACTCCTGCACCCTCTTCATCTCATCCAGCGAGAGGCCTATTGACATCTCCCTGGAGATCCCCTCCATCTCCTGGTCTGAAGCCCCCATGAGCTTCACCCTCATGACGGGGGCGGATAACCCCATCTCCTCGAACAAATGAGATATGGACATCCCAGCAACCTCACATAAATACTATCTCGTGCGTGTTGATCACAGGGTTCGACAGCAGCCTCTTGCACATCTCCTCCAGCCTCTCCTGGGCCTCCTCACGGGATGTCGCATCGATCTGCATCCGGTAGACCTTCAGGGACCTCACCTCCTTGACCTCCTCATAACCCAGGAGCTCCAGTGATTTCCTCGTATTGGACCCCTCCGGATCGCTCACACCTTTCTTCAAACCCACTTTGACCTCAACGGCGAACATCTGAAATCCATCCTGTACTGACGAGAATCTTTTTCATCCTCGATTGGGGTATAGGGCAGGTACTTAAAATCTTATTCTAGGGGGAGTAAAACAACTCAACATACGCTCAGCCAATGTTAAGTAGGTATTAGCCTATCTATTACCCGGAGAAGAACCCCAGAGGAGAGAGATGAAGATGATCTGTCCAAAATGTGGGACAATGGTGCCCCACGGAAGAACCAACTGCACGAATTGCGGGTCACCGATCAGCAAAGGTTCGGACGACCTGTACGAGCAGGCGGAGAGAAAAGATAAATATGAAGGACTCAAGAACAAAGGCTTCCTGCAGACAAAAGCGGGAGTGATGCTTCTTGGTTCCCTTGAGATCCTGATTGGGTTCTTTGCAGCTATCTATGCGGTTATACAACTCTCTGCGACCATGCCGGATGCCGCCATCGTCGCGGGATTGGTTGTGGGTATATGGGCGGTGGCACTTCCCATATTAGGCCTGATCCTGATAGGCATTGGACAGAACAAACTGGGCGGGGGAATACTTATCGCAGGGAGCGTGATCTGTATTCCCATCGGTTTTGTTGGGATCACGGCAGGCGTGAACGCGTTCAAGTTGGACGATTGAAAGACCTTGCCAACTAATTATTAATATCCCATACACCTTCCCGGACCTGGTCCAGCTTCACGAGTTGGAACTGGTATTTTGGGTGGTTCGATGCCGAGGGTCAGGAAATCCACATACAGACATCCCATGACCCCAAAGGGCATCGAGAAGATCGAAAAGGGGACCATGAACTGGTTCGACCCCGAGATGTTCACGAACTTCAACACCGGGGCCCTGGAGCAGTATCTGGACGAGAAGAACAGAAAGGAGTCATTCGACATCCCTGCCTGGGACTGGAAGAAGGTCATGCTGGCCATCGCGATCGGAGCTCTTTTCGCCATGATCAACCAGTACGTGGGCCTCAAGGTCGGCATGGTGATCGCCGGCTCCTGGTACATGGTATATCTTCTCGGCATGGCGTGGAAGTGGAACCCGGCCACCCTGAACATTGCCGCAACCGCATCCAACGGCGCGGCGATGATCTGCGTTGGATTCGTGTTCACGTTCCCGGCCATTTACATACTGGCGCTGTCCAAATCCGAAATGGTGGATGGGGCGCCCCTCATCGATCCCGCCATCCTTCCCTCCCTACTCCCCATTGCGATAACGGCAACCATGATATCGGGCGTGCTGGGCGTCATGTACTTCATCATTTTCCGGAGAATATGGCTGGTGGAGGACCCTCTTCCAACTCCGGGTTTCGAGGCCACGGTCAAACTGCTTGACCTCTCAAGGGCAACTTCATCCGAGGCGACGTCCCAGGCAAAACAATCGGTCAAGCAGGCGTTCTACTGGATCGGTGGGACAGCCATTTTCACGTTCTTTCGGGATTTTCCCCTCTTCTCACCCGAAGGGTCCTTCTCCGCACTGAGCGGAAGGATGTCCGTCATGGACAGGGTCGCCATGGGCCTCAACCTGGACCACAGATACTACGCGGGAGATATCATCCTCACCCAGGAGCCGGCCACGTGGTCCTTTCTCTCGGTCACCCTGATACCGATCCAGTTCGGCATAGGGTGGTTCATGAAGTTCAAGACCGCATTCCTTATCTTCCTTGGAACTTTCTTCACCTGGTTCATAGTGGTCCCGATCGCCTACTTCACCCACGCCCCGTTCTACTGGGCGAACACCGGGGAGTTCTTCGACGTGGCCGCCATGGATGAGTTCTTCTACCTGAACCTGCTGGAAACGGACTACCTGGGAATACCCACATCTCCCGCCCTGGCCGCATATTCCATCGCCAGGGTGATGGCGATAGGCACGATCCTGGGCGGGGGCATGACCGCTTTGATCAAGATGGTCCCCCTCTTTTCCACCGTGTTCCGGGACATGACCTCCCTGGGGAAAGATGACGACGGGAGCAAGACCACCTACGTCGCGGGAAAAGGCTGGTACGAGTGGCCCTCCCAGCACATCGTGATCATGATGGCAGTGACATTTGTTCTGGTGACGCTGGTGTTCATCGTGGGAGGATTCAACCCGTGGGCGTCCATCATATTCTCCATCCTTCTGGTATTCCTCACGTTCCTGCTGGGCGCAATAGCCGTCAAGGTCATGGGCGAAACGGGGACCGAGCCCGTTTCAGCCACCTCGTTCATCGTCCTTCTCGTGCTCATGATGACGTTCTGGAAGATCCTCCCAATATTCGGTATCAGGATGGAGACCGGGGAGATCATTGTGATGTCGCTTGTGGGGACCACGGTCTTCGCCGGCGCCATCTCCATGTCAGGGGACGTGGTCCTCAACTTCAAGAACGGATTGTACTGCGGCAACAGGCCGCACGATCTGGTCCGGGGTCTCACTCCGGGAATAATACCCGGGGCGATCATCTCCGGGATAGCCGCAGTGATACTCTCCCTGGGCCTTGCGGAGGGGAAGCTCGACCTCGCCGCCCCACAGGCATATGCCTTCACCATCTTCGTAAAAGGCATCATGGCGGATGCCATACAGTGGAGGCTCTTCTTCGCTGGTGTGACCATCGGGGTCTTCCTCGAGCTCCTCATCGGCATGGGTACTGCCTTCGGACTTGGAATGTACCTCCCCCTGGGCATTCAGATCCCCATGCTCGTGGGAGGTGTCTCAAGGGATATCTGGGAAAAGAAATGGCTTGAGCCCCGGGCGAAGGCCAATAAATGGGGTGAGGAGATGAAGACCATCAAGCTCCTGGGGACCTACATGATGGCCACCGGATTGATGGTGGGAGAGGCGGTTATGGGAACCATCGTCGCCCTCTGGTTGGTGGTGCCCCTTCTCTTCTGATACTCTACAGTTCCCCTTTTTCCTTTAGCCAGCGGAGGGCGAACTCCCTGGCGTTGTTCTCCGGCGTGTCGAACAGGTCCCTGACCTCGTCGTATTCCAGTTTCCCTTCGAGGAGCATCTCCCCCACGGTCTCGAGCACCATCTTCTCGAAGAGTGGGCTGTTCAGCATGAGATCCAGTTTGTTTGCTAGGTCAAGCGCCCCCTTATCCGCCCCCTCCTTGGTCTCTACCTTTATCCTGTCGTGGATCTTTCCATCGTTGCCGGCCATTGATCGTCTCCAGGTGCAAATCGTACAATACCTTAATAAAATTGGCGATGGTTAACCATACATGAGCAAGGGGGTAGTCGGATCGATCCCACAGGAGGTCGTCAAGTTCTTCAGGGACAACGTTGGGGAGATCCTTCTGATCAAGGGCCCCCCTGGTTCCGGGAAGACTCTTCTGGGCCTGGAGCTCATGAGGGTGCTGTGTAAACGACAGAGGGGGATCGCTATCTTTACGCGAATGGACCGCGATCAGCTGAACGCGGAGATCCCCTGGCTCAAGGATGAGGAAGTGCACAACATCAAGGCTTTCAACCAGAACGACAAGATAGCCGACTCCAACTGGTTCAAGAGGGAGTTCCAGACGATACTCGAGGAGTCCAGGGAGCAGCCCATGGGCTTCATGCTTCTGGACCCTATCGACGCGCTCACCGAACAGTACGAAAACCCCGAGAGGAAGATCAAGGAGATCATCTCCCTGGTCCAGAGCACGAACGTATCCGCAATAATGGTCCAGGACAGGGAGGAGACGACCTATCTGGACCACATGGCAGGTGGGGTCCTGACCATCCACTTCGATGAGTTCGAGGGGATCAGGCACAGGTCCATCCACATCGATAAGCTGAGGAGCATAGAGGTTGAGAACAGCAGATACCTCATGACGCTTCACACGGGGATCTTCAGGGCCTTCAGCCCACAATCTCTCAGCGACATGGAGAAAAACCCCTGGGTCCCGGTGGACGACAGCGAAACACACTTCTCCACAGGCCTCTTCGACTTCGATAATATATTGAAGGGAGGCTACAAGAAAGGCTCCTACAACATCCTCGAGGTGGATGACAACATCACCTACGACGAGTACATGCTGCTCTTACGCCCTATCCTGCTGAACTTCCTCTATCACGATTACGGGGTGCTTATGGTCCCACCTGCAGGCGAGCATCCCGAAACGCTGAGAGAGGACCTGGAGAGCAGTATCGACATCAAGAGGCTGAACGAGAAGCTGTTCTTTCTCGACTACTTCTCCAGCACTCCCAGCAAACCTTACATAATCCCCATGGGGGCCACCAAGAAGGAGGGTGCCCAGCAGAGGGGGCTGGAGGTCATCTCCCGCCTCCGGGGAAGGGAGGGTAAACCCTACCTGGACTTCGTCGGCCTGGATACCATGGAGTACCTCAGGGGGGAATCTATAACGCTGAGACATCTTCTTTCCGGCGTCTCCAAGACCAAGGTCACCAAGACGCTTGGCATCGGCCTCGCCAAACCCGGGTTGAAGATAGGCCAGGGGATCAAGAACATGTCCGACGTATACGTCAGGATGGTGAAGATCCACTCCATCCCCTGCATATACGGCATAAAACCAGGGACATCTCTTTACGCCCTGACCCCCCATCCCGAGTTCGGATATCCCAACCTGGAGATCATTCCACTGACCTAGGGTTTTTTCTGGAGCGTTTCAGGTCCGACCCGCAGATGGGGCAGTCCGGCAGCTTATCGCCGTCATCGAAGTACCTGCCGCACCCCCTGCACCTGAACGACCAGGTCCACACTTCCTTTATTCTCCTGTCGCCGATCTCCCCGGCGGGCTCGAAGGGTATCTTCAACTTTTTTAAGACGTTCTGCACCCTGAAATCATCTGTGAGTACCATTGGATCATCCGTTTCGATAGCAAGGGCTATGACCGAGATGTCGGGGTCGGAGAGTGATGGGAGGTCACCGGTGCTTGCAGCCGCGTCCTTTGCGGGCTTGAGATCAACGGGGTCCAGGACCTTTGATCCGGCATCGATTAGCCTCTCCAGCAGCTTCTTTGGTGCTCCTTTTCCTATCTCATCTCGCACCAGGGATGTGATCAAGACCCTGTGATTGCCCGGGGGCATCGAGGTGAACTTCCCCGAGAGCAGTGCTGAGGCATCAAGGATGATATCCATTATGATATTGGAGGGGGCGATATTAGAAAAACCTTTCATTACATGTTCCAATGGTCACGGGGGTAGGATGAAGGGGTTTGGTTCCCCTTCATCCGCGGGGGTCTCTCCTCTCTTCTATCATGCCGGGTAGTAGTGTGGTTTCCTCTTGACCTTCTGCTCCTCCACGAGGCCAGTTCCCGTCAGGAACTTGACGTGATAGTATACGACCTTCCTGCTCACGCCAACCTCCTTTGCGATCTTGGTCTGGGTGATCCCGGGGGTGTGCTGTATGGATTTGAGTATGTTCTCCTGGATCCTGGAGAGGCGCACCTTGTCGTCCCTCTTAACGCCCGCAGCGTAGAAACGACGGTACATCCCATCCTGCTCCGAGACGATCAGCTGCTCTTTTTCAAGTATGTTGACGTGATGCGAGAGCACCCCCACCTCCAGCTCCATCTCCCTCTGGACCTCCCTGAAGTGGTCTCCCGGGTTCTCCATGATATATTCGTATATCTTCTTCCTGTTCTCCTGATCCAGCAGGTTCTTCGCCTTGAGGCGGGAGTAGCCGACAATGCCGAT
>JAUVCY010000273.1 GCA_030595585.1 Thermoplasmatota archaeon | reverse complement strand
CGTCAGGGATTCGGCCGCCGATCTGATAGTATTTCCGGAGATGTTCCTCACCGGATACACCATTGGCGATGACGTATTTCAGATGGCCCTGGAGAGCACCTCCTCCCTTTTCGATCCACTGAAAAAGATGCTATCGGAGAGTGGGAAATATGTTGTCCTGGGTTTCCCCGAGAGGTCGACGGAGATAAGAGGGCAGGTATTCAACTCCGCCCTGGTTATCGGCCCGGATGGGGTGATGGACACTTACAGGAAATCGCATCTGGTGGACCTGGGACCCTTCGAGGAGTATTCGTACTACACTCCGGGGAACTCACTGCCGATATTCGAGATAAAAGGGATGAGGTTCGGGATCATAATATGTTACGATATCTTCTTTCCCGAGCTTACGAAATATTATGCCCTGAACGGGGTGGACTGTGTCATCTGCATATCGGCGTCCCCCTCCGTGACCCGTGATCTCTTCGAGATATTGATGAAAGCGAGGGCCGTGGAGAACACCATATATTTCGTATACGCCAACCTGCTCGGCTTCGACGGCAGGATGGATTTCTGGGGCGGGGGAGCGGTCATAGATCCCAGGGGAAAGGAGATCGCCAAGGGGCCGTATTTCGAGGAGGGAGAGGTTATTGCGAATATCGATCCCAGGGTCATTGAGCTGACAAGAAAGCTCCGCCCCACCCTGAGGGATACAAGGGCGATACCGCTTGATAAGCTGTACAAACCTCCTGAGTTCGAATAAGGGCCCACCCTGCTACGCTTCAAAACGCTGACTTTTTATAGATGAATGCATCTTTGTTCTCCGATCGGGTAATATTAATGGGTTTTTTCAAGAGAAGACCACATGCGAAAGTGGAGTTCGAGCCTGCAGGGGTGAAAGAGAGCCTCATAGAGATGAAGGACCTCTCCGAGCAGATAATCGATCTCTCGTATGCGGCGATAATCTTCGACAGCAAGGACATCGCCGAGGAGGTGGACGGGCTCGAGGAGAGGCTGGATGAGCTTCTCTATTCCATCCGGATAAACCTCCTGATGGCCGCGAGGAACCGCGACGATGCGGAGAAGCTGTCAGGGATACTGCAGGTTGCTTCCGCAGCGGAGCAGATCGGGGACGCTTCCAGGGATATGATCCGTCTTCTTGATGAGGATGTGGAGTTCCGCCCCTTCGCACCGTTCTTCTTGAAGGAGGCTGACGAGAAGATCTGGGCGCTCAAGGTAATGGAGGGGTCCGACATCGTCAACCGAAGTATCGGGACACTTTCGATAGAATCGGAGACCGGGGCGAGTATCATCGCGATCAGGCGGGGAACCCGTTGGCTGTACGACATAGAATCCGATAACAGGATCAAGGAGGGGGACACGCTTATCGTGAGGGGTGTTGAGGATGGATTGAACGAACTTTCAGCATATGCAAAGGGGGTGGCCAGATGGGGCGAGTACCGGAGGTAGAGGATCCCATGACCGAGGTGATGAGGCTCTTTCTGGAGATGAAGGACACCTCCGAGCTGATGGTGGACCTCGCGTACAGTTCGTTACTGTACAACAACAAGGATATCGCCGCCGAGGTGGAGCACCTCGGTGACCAGGTGGACGAGATGTCTGGTCGGCTCAAGGCCCTCTCCGTGGAGACCATGTCCGCAAAGAGCATCGATGCGACGTTGATGCTCCTGAGGATGGACTCTTTCGTGAACGCCATTGCGGATTCCGCGATGTCGATATGCGACGTGGTCCTGAGGGATATCGAGCCCCATCCGGTGCTGAAGGAGTCGATAGTGGAATCGGACGTTGGTATCTTCAAGGTGGAGGTGGGCCCCAGGTCCATACTCGTCTGTAAGGCTTTGAAGGATGTCAGGCTGGCGACCGAGACTGGCATGTGGGCGATAGCCATCAAGAGGGGGGCCAGGTGGATATACGGTCCCGAGAGCGATCAGGAGATCATGGAGGGAGATGTGATCTTCCTGAAGGGGCCTCCCGACAGCATGAAAAAGATGAGGAAACTGGCAAACGGCAAACTGAGAAAGCTCTAAGGTAAGTTATTTAAAGGAAAAGCATAATTCTCCGAATCCTCTGCGGGCGTGGTGTAGCCTGGTATCACTTTAGCTTGCCAAGCTAAAAACTCGGGTTCAAATCCCGGCGCCCGCACTTTTTTTAATAATTGTTGATTAAGAAAAAAGTGCGGGCGCCTGTTGGAAAAAACTGCTTATAGACACTAACTTACGGTTTTTTCCATAGTCGCCAGCCGATGTTGATAGATGATTATAATCGCGGCTGGCTCCTCCCGGCGCCCGTTTGTGTAATTGCTGATAATGTTTGAAGAAAAAACTGTTTATTGGCGTTGGAATCCGGTTTTTTCCACAGTCGCCAGCCGATGTTGATAACTGCTTATAATCGCGGCTGGCTCCTCCCGGCGCCAGCCTGTGTAATTCAGCCGATCACGACAGGGGAAATCAATAATATCATTCACCGCTTTTCAACATCATGGCTGGAGGGGACCTCTCAAAAAGCGTGGCGCTTGTGACCGGTGGGTCCAAAGGGCTCGGGCTGGAGATCGCCAGGCTGCTGAAAGAGGAGGGTTGTTTGGTCGCCATTTCGTACCGGAGCGACGTCCAGGCTGCGAGGGATGCATCCATAGAACTGGAGGTTCCCGTTTATCAGGCCGATCTGGAGGTGCCGGAGGATGTGGAGAGGCTGTTCGATATGGTCGAATGTGAGATCGGCCCGGTCTCCGTGCTGGTGAACAACGCCGCCTCCTTTGTGACCGGCCCGATACTATCTCTGGACCCGGATGGCTTCAGCGAGGGCATGGATGGGGTCATCTATCCGACGATCCTCCCCATCATGAGGGCCGTAAAGGGGATGAAGGAGAAAGGGTTCGGACGGATCGTCAACATAGGTATGGCGGGGTCCCTTGAGGTCAAGGCCTACAGGGAGGTAGCCGTTCACGCGGCCGCAAAGACCGCTCTTGCAGTTCTCACGACGTCCCTGGCGGTCGAATTGGGGGGCACGGGCGTCACGATCAACATGATCGCGCCCGGTATCATGGATCGACCTGAAAAGGATGATAGTTGGAGGAGGTCGATGACGGAGGCATATGGGCTCCATAGATTGGTCCCTCCCATCGAGGTCGCCTCGGAGGTGGTGGCCTTGGTCAAGGGTCAGGGAACGGGCCTGATAAAGGATTATTTATAGTTATCTCAAAAAGACCCAATCTGAACTCCGGCTAGAGGTATCAGGAAGGAGAGAATACTTATAAGGCCTATTTTTTTACACCGAATAGGTGTTATTTGAGTTCCTTGGGAC
>JAUVCY010000019.1 GCA_030595585.1 Thermoplasmatota archaeon | reverse complement strand
AAGGGGATAGCCTTCGCCGAGCACATCGAGTTCGGAGAACAGTATGCCGACCAGATCATAAGGAACGCCCAGGCCTTCGCACAGGCCCTTCACGAGCGCGGATTCACCGTACTGGGGGAGAAACATGGGTTCACCAGATCCCATGCAATGGTGCTTGACGTATCCGAGCAGGGCGGTGGAGCGATATGTGCGGATGACCTTGAGACCGCCAATATGATCACCAACAAGAACCTGATCCCGGACGATCCCGGAACCGCCATGAGGCCCTCCGGCCTCAGGCTAGGGGCGCAGGAGCTGACGAGGATAGGCATGAGGGAATCACATATGGCCGAGGTCGCAGAGCTGTTCAGGAGGATCCTGATCGGCAGGGAGGACCCGCTCAAGGTGAAGGAGGATGTGATCAAGTTAAAGTCCGATTTCCAGTCGATACACTACTGCTTCACCCCTGACCAGCCCGCCTATCATAAATGGAGGATCATCTGATCGACCAGCGGTCGTTCAGCCTAACTTTGACATATTTAGTACAGATTAGTGTCAAAGTTAGGCCTCTCCCAACATTGACAGGCTTGGAACATATTCTATCTGTCAAAGTTGGGATTCAGAGCAGATCATTTGTGCATTCTGCAGTATTCCTGGCCTTTTCTGGCCGTCTCGTGGTCCGGTTCAAGGTCCAGGATACGCGTATAGCATTCATAGGCCGGTCCGTACTCCTCCATTTTCTCGAGTATAACGGCGGTATTGAACCAGGTCTCGACGGATTTATCGTTGATCCTGACGGATTGATCCAGGCACTCAAGTGCCTCCCGGTTACGGCCAATGTGGGCGAGAACGACTGCCTTGTTGTTCCACGCCTCCTCTGAATAGGGGTTCTTCTCAACAGCGTCGGACAGGAGGCTAAGCGATCTATCGATCTCCCCTTTGCCGGCCAGCAGTGTCGCGTAGTTGACAACCGCCTCAAGTGACTCGGGATTCAACTTAAGTGCTCTCTCGTAGCATTTGATGGACCCATTGATGTCTCCGGTATGGTACAGCAGGACGCCTCTTTCGTTGAGTACCTCGTAGCTGTACTCATCCTCCTCCATCAGTTTTTCTGATAGGGTCAGCGCCTCCTCGATCCTATCTTCGTCCATCATTATCCTGAGGTCCCCAAGGGTTCCCTTCTTTTCCCTGGGCTTTTGTTCAGGCTCGGGTATATCCTCCAGGGTCTTCTCCTCTTCCTTCACATCTTCGAGGGTCTCCTCCAATTCCTCCATCTCCTCCAGGGGGATCTCCTCGTCGTAGACGATGTCCATACCTTTCTTGACGGGTTCAGGCATCGGAGGGGGCATTGGGATGGCATCCATTTCAGGGACCTCCTCCTTCTCTGGGTCAGACGGATCTTCGGATTCGCCGTCATCCTCCTCAAGCGATTCGGCCTCTTCGAGCACTTCGGCCTCCGGGAGGTCATCCGGATCCTCCGCTTTCCCTCCCAATGGGATCGGTTCAGGTTCTTTCTCATCTTTTCCTTCCTTGTCACCGTAATCGAAAAGATCTTTTTCCCAATCTTCCGCCTGTTCTTCCGGTGGGTCCTGTTCCGTTTCCTTGGGAGGCGGTGCCTCGATCGTGCCTTCCCCAGGGCCTTTGATAACATTGATCGACCGCTCGGGCAGGGCTATTGGCTCCTTGGAGGATATGTCGTGATCCTTCTTTTTTTCCATTTTTCCCTCACTCTCCCTGAATTCGTTGAACATTTGCGAGAGCTCATCCTTCATCTCCTGTTGCAGCTCACTCCAAACCTCATCTGATTGTTCTGTGGGGGCACTTTTCTCCCTTTTCTCAAGTGTTTGGATCAGGTGTTGATGTTCCTCCTCGGTGATATTGAGGTGGACCCTGACATCAGACATGAGGCCCTCCAGGGTCTTATCCTTTCTACCGCCCTGAACATATTTCTTTAAAAGGGAACCGTAAAACTCCTTTGACATCGCCTGTTTCTCGGCCGAATCGTCCGGGTCCTCCAGGTTCTTACGTCCTATCAGCGCACCAAGTCCCCTTCCCAGTGCCTTCGTTTTTTTCATGTAAAGCTCACCTGAAACCCACGGCTTTATGCGTATCCACTTCTTTATAGATATAGATGATGATTTACGGCCCTGGCAGAGGTACAATATATTCTCTCACAGCAGTGCAGGGATAGGCCCTTACCAGATCGAACGGCACCTGGTAATATCTTTCGGTACTTTCACTCCCGTCCCATCTCCTCCACCTTATATATTTACGGACCCGGATAGAGTACCGAGGCATGATAGTGCTGGATAATAAACAGAGCGTGTCCGATGAGGAAACAGAAGGGACACATATGGATGTAACAGGCGATGATCACGAGAAGATGAAGGAGGAGATACACCGGATGGCGAAGGACCTCTCTATCCCACTGGAGGAGGCTGCCAGAGCCGTCTACTCTGCTTACGGGAGACCTCCCCCTGTAAGGACCAATTCCGTGGATTTTCTTAGCGAGCTTGTCCCGGGCATGAGGGGCGTCTCCGTAAAGGCCAGGGTGATAAGCGTTCATTCCGCCCTGAGACAGGATGGTGAGAGCTCATATTTCTTCGGGATGCTGGGTGATTCCAGAACGTCGGTATCCTTCTCCTGCTGGGTGGATTTTGACTTTCAGCCGGGAGAGGCGCTGGTAGCTCAGAATGTCTCGGTGAGGGAATACCGGGAGAAGCTCGAGATAGTGATAAACAGGTACTCGTTCCTCTCCCCTCTGGGATCCATGGAAGGCCTGATACCACCCGTGGAGGATGGTGTCCCACAGTCGATATCCGAGCTTGAGGAGGGCTCGGTGAACATAGATGTCCAGGGGAGGATCGTGGACCTGAGCTCCTCCAAGGTGAACGTCAAGGGGGTGGAGAAGGAGGTCCTTCACGGGGTTCTCGCCGACAGGAGCGGGAGGATAGATTTCACCTGCTGGGGGCCGATGAAGCTTGAGAGGGATACATGTGTGAGGTTGATCGGTGGCTACCTCCGATCATATCGGGGCTCGAACAGGTTGAACTTCGATGCGGGGTGCGTGATCCGGGAGCTGCCCTCTGATGTTCTTCCGCCGCTTGCCGACCTCGTGAAACCCCGCCCTGCGAGGCTTTACACACTCATGGAAAGTGGGATGTCCGGACCGGTGGAGGTTCGGGGGACAATCGTCGACCTGAGGCCTGGTTCCGGCCTCTTTCTGAAATGCCCTGAATGTGGGCGTAGGGCGGTCAAGGGCCAATGTACCGTTCACGGCAGGGTGGAGGGCATACCTGACCTTTCGATGAGGGCTATCTTTGACGATGGTACGGGAACCGCAATGATGAGGGGGGACCGGTGGGCTGTGGAATCTCTCCTGGGGCAGGACCTGGACACGATAACAAGTGAGGTCAAGGAGACCATGGACCCGGAGCTGGTCGAGGAGGCCCTGAAGGAGAAACTGATCGGCAAGCCGTTCACTCTACTGGGGGACCCCGTTCAGGATGATTATGGGCTCACGATATTCATACAGGAGCTGATCCCGGGGTGGGACAGAGAGCGGCTCATGGAGGAGGTCTCCTCCCTCATGGGGGTGGTACTCTGATGAGGAGGGAGCCAGCACATCCCATGCTGATAAAGGACCTCCTTTCAGCCTCCATAGATGAGGTCGATGTGGAGGGTGGGACGAGAAGGAGTTATTTCATCACGCCAACGGGAGCGAGGGTCTACCGCGTCGTCGTCACCGGCGTGCTCATGGAGTGTGAGAACATAGGTTCGGAGGATTCACCCCTGTTGAAGGTGAGGATGGCGGACTCCACATCAGGCCTCTCCTTCACCGTGGGAAGATACAATCCCAACCTGCTGAAGGAACTGGCAAAGATGACCTTTCCCTCCTTTGTATCCGTGATCGGAAAGGTCAAGAGCTTCAGGTCAAAGAAGGGGGATGAGATCCTGTCGATAAACCCGGAGAGCATCTCGATCTGCACCAGGGAGGAGAGGGACCTCTGGATCCTCATGGCCTCCAGGGATGCCCTGCTCAGAAGGTGGAAACTGGAAGGGGGTCAGCCGATACCTCTTGAGGGGATGGGTGATATCAAGGTAGAGGAACCCCGGGGTGGTGAGGAGTTGGGCCCTCTTTCCTCCACATTGATCAAGAAGGCACTTCTATCCGTTGATCCCACCTTCTTCATGAAGGCGATGGAGAACAGGCCGGTCCAACCCGATGATGAGGAAAGCCTGGAGGACCAGAATGAGGAGTACGAGGAGAAGGTCCTGTCCATGATCGGCGAGCTGGATGGAGGCCAGGGCGCCAGGTGGGACGATGTGATCAAGTACGTGGAGAAGAAGCGTTTGTCCAGGGATATCATCGAGGAGGTGGTCTCCAATCTGCTGGACAAGGGCATGATCTACGAGCCTGTTCTGGGTTATCTCAAGGCCATATGAGGGAATCTCCCTCATAATTCATATATGGGCAACCAATTTACCCCCCCATGGCAGACAGGCGCAAGATATTCATTGGGGCCGCCTGGCCCTACGCAAATGGGGAGATACATCTTGGACACCTGGCGGGATGCCTCCTACCAGCGGACATCTTCGCGAGATATTCCCGTATGCGTGGATACGACACCCTGTTCGTCTCCGGTTCCGATATGCACGGTACACCGATCACGGTCACCGCGGATGAGAAGGGGTTGACCCCCGAGGAGGTGGCAAACAGGAACCACGCTTCAATTCTCCGCTCCATTGAGCTCCTGGATATATCCTACGACATCTACACCAGCACCCACACAGAGAACCATTTCAAGGTAGTTCAGGAGATATTCAACCACCTGATGGAGAATGGTTTTATCGATAGCAGAACGGAGGAGGCGCCATACTGCCCCACCTGCAGAAGTTTCAAACCCGACCGGTACGTTGAGGGGGTATGTCCACACTGCAAAAGTGATGGGGCCAGGGGGGATCAATGCGACGACTGCGGACAGATCCTCGACCCAAAGGACCTGATCTCACCCAGATGCAAGATATGCGGGACAGCTCCTGAGTTCAGGGATACGGAACATTTTTATCTTCTTTTGACAAAGCTGGAAGGGAGGATCAAACGGTTCATCGAGGAGAACAGGGATAGATGGCGGCCCAACACGAGGAACAATACCGAGAACTTCATCCGGGAAGGTCTGCGGGACCGGGCCATCACCAGGGACCTGAACTGGGGGGTGCCAATTCCCCTGGAGGGATATGAGGACAAGCGGATCTACGTTTGGTTCGAGGCCGTGTGTGGGTACCTTTCGGCCTCCAGGGAATATTCACAAAAGAGGGGGCAACCCGACCTGTGGGAGGATTACTGGAAGGATGAGGCATGCAGACATTACTACTTCCTCGCAAAGGATAACATCCCTTTTCACACGATCATCTGGCCGGCCATTTTGATAGGGTACGGAGGACTTGACCTCCCTTACGACATCCCATCCAACGAATACCTTCAGTGGAATGGGGAGCAGTTCTCGAAATCCAGGGACCACGGGGTCACGGTGAACGGCTTCCTCCAGGATCATCCCGTTGATGCCTTGAGGTTCTATCTCTCCGTGAACATGCCCGAGAGCAGGGATTCCAATTTTGACCTGAAGGAGTTCGTTCAGAAGAACAATACCGAGCTTCTTGGGGCCTTTGGTAACTACCTCCACAGGGTGGTGACGTTCATCTCCAGGAACTACGGTGAGGTTCCCGCAAGGGGCCCCCTTTCGGAGGAGGACCGTAAGATAATAGACCTGGCGAAGAAGAGGTACACACAGGCCATGGATGCCATGGAGCTGGTCCACCTGAAGGAGGGGTCGAGCATTCTGATGTCCCTGGTCAACGATGCGAACAGATACTTCAACAACTCGGCTCCGTGGAAGGTGATAAAAGAGGACAGGGATAGATGTGGAACGATCCTGTCAGTTGCGCTTCAGGTGGCGAAGACGGTGGTCTATGGTTTCCACCCTTACATACCGCACGCCACTGCCAGATGGTGCGAGATGACCGGCATCGATCCGCCTGGGCTGTGGACCGAGGGGATGGAACCCTTTCCCGAGGGACATAAACTTGCCATGCCGGAACCGCTGTTCACCAAATTGGAACTGCCAGAGGAGGAGTCCACCGTTGGTGAGAACAATGAGAAAAATGAGGATAATAAAGGAGAAGGTGAGAAGATGACGTTGGAGAACGAGGAAGGAATAGTCACATTCGATGAGTTCATGAGGAACCGGCTGAAGGTGGGGAAGATACTTGAGGTGAACGATCACCCCAAGGCTGACAGGCTCTACGTACTATCGGTGGACCTGGGCGAGGAGGCTCCAAGGACATTGGTCGCCGGGTTGAAGGATTACTACAAGAAGGAGGATATGATGGGAAAACACATTATCGTGGTATCCAATCTGAAACCTGCCAGGATGAGAGGTATAGAATCCCAGGGAATGCTTCTTGCAGCTGAAAAGGATGGGGTCGTATCGCTCCTCACCCTGGATCGGATGGTGCCCCCTGGATCGGAGATCCATTAGACGAACATGGGATGTTTGCTCTTTCCGGTGCTGCTACCGTTCAGCCTGATCAATCCGCCCTCGGCACCGCTGTCGCGTATCTTCCGTACCGCCGCCTTAATATCAGAGGTGGTGACCTTTTTTCTTTCGTCCCGGATGGCGAACATACCTGCCTCCGTGCACACCGCCTTTATCTGGGACCCGTTGAACCCGTCGATCCCTCTGGATATCTCCTCCAGGTCCACGTCACTGTCGACGTTCATGTTCCTCGTATGAACCCTGAATATCTCCATTCTGGACCCCTGGTCGGGGAAGGGTATGTCTATGACCCTGTCGATCCGCCCGGGCCTGAGGATCGCCGGGTCAAGTATGTCCGGCCTGTTCGTGGCCGCTATGATGCTGACATTGGAGAGGGGATCGAAGCCATCAAGCTCGGAAAGTAGCTGAATAAGGGTCCTGTGAACCTCCCTGTCAGCAGACGTGGTTGACTCCGTCCGCCTTCCCGCCACGGAATCCAACTCGTCCAGGAAGAGGATCGATGGACTGCGATCCTTTGCGAGCTGGAAGAGCTCCCTCACCATTCGGCTTCCCTCTCCTATGTATTTCTGGACCAGTTCGGATCCCACCATCCGAAGGAAGGTCGCCTCGGTGGAATTTGCTACCGCCTTTGCAAGAAGGGTCTTTCCACATCCAGGGGGTCCGATGAGAAGCACTCCCTTGGGTGGTTCTATGCCCACGCCCTTGAAAAGATCCGGCCTCAGCAGGGGAAGTTCCACAACCTCCTTGAGCTCGTTGATCTGCTTCTGGAGTCCCCCAACATCCTTGAAGCTGACGTCAGGTCGTTCAAGTATCTCGGAGGCCCCCACCAGGGGGTCCCTGGACGACGGTAGTGTTCCAATAATGCTCATGCTGTCCTTGTTCAGGGATACCTGGGTCCCCACCTGCAGGTCATCCCTGTCAAGTGCGGAAGAGAACCTCACCACGAACGATGGTCCTCCCGATGTTGAGATGATCATCATGTCATCTTTGAAGTGATCAATGATAGTTCCGACGATCATCGGTGGGGACTTGAGCTTGTTCAGCTCACCATTGAGGAACATGACCTTGTTCTGGAGGCGCAGGACCTCGCCCTCCAGCTGGTCCTTCTCCCGTTGGGTCTCAACGGCCTCCCTCTTCCAGGGATTATCGCTATCGTTCCACAACATCCTCTGGATATCCTCCTCCGAGAACCCATCCCCTGACGATCCGTTCTCATCGATCTCGATCGACGGATCTCCCAGACCTATCCGGTCATTCGGCTCCTCGTCGAGAGCCTTCTCTTCTGCGGGTTTTTTTTTCCTAACCATCGGTTCACTTCAGGTATCAATCCATCCAACGATAATATAATATTTTCCCTCAAATGAACAGTTATCTATCCCCTGGACCTTCCACCGATCTCATGGCCCTTTGAGGGCAATTACTTATACTATGTGCAATCTGAAGGAAAATGGTGGTTACCTGTACGAGGCTGTCCTTTCGGTGAACCTTCAAAAAAGCTGGATCGGAAAGGTCATGAGACAACTTCCGATCTCGGTGAATGTCCTTGACACGATACCTCTGGGTGAAGATGGTGTGCAGGACCTCGTTGAGGTGAGGCTCAACGGGACCACCATCGATGTTCTGACGGATACCATCGGCAAACTGGATGGTGTGGATTTCGTGAAATCCACCAAGATAGATCAGGCCAGGGTGATCCTGATCGTTGGGACAAAGGACTGCTGGGGCTGCAGGGCCGTTGTGGATTCCAAGTGCTTTTTGATCTCGGCCACGTCGGATTCGGACGGCTGGGTGGAATGGAAGCTGGTGATGGACGAGAAAAGGCAGCTCCAACAGCTTGTCGAGGGCCTGGAGGGGAACGGTGTCGAGACCAAGCTTGTGATGATAGCCCCCGTGGATGATAAGGAGTCCCTCACACAGCGCCAGGAGTCGATCATAAAGACGGCCCTTGAGAGGGGATACTACGATTTCCCCAAGAGGATCGGTATAAGGGAGCTTGCCAGGATCTTCTCGATCTCCACCGCCTCGGTATCCGAGACATTGAGAAGGGGACAGAAGAAGATCATCGAGCAGTATTTCCAGACGAAAAAGGACCTGTGAGAAGCTCCCCTGCGATGTATGGTGACAAATTAATATACTCCGATCCATTATCTTTGAAATAGTGACAGAATGGTCCGTAAGCTGATGGTGTGATCATGGTATATTTTGATGCGAGCTCGGCGATGCCCACGAGGCCGGAGGTGATCGACGAGATCGTCCAGTACATGAGGGACGACTTCGGTAATCCTGCCTCCATTCACGGTTGGGGATCAGCTCCCAAGAGGGGTATGGAGAGGGCGAGGGAGGAGATAGGTAAGCTGATCAATGCCATGCCCGAAGAGATCATATTTACCTCCGGGGCCACAGAATCAATAAATCTCGCCTTGAGAGGAAGCCTGCCCCATACAGAAAAAGGGAGGATGAAGGTAGCTACATCGGCAGTGGATCATCGTTCGGTCAGGGCGATCGCGTCCGCACTTGCAAATTCAGGATACGAGGTGATCGACCTCGAGGTGGATATCTACGGTGTGATAGATGTAGAAAAGGCGGATAGGGTCATAGGGGACGATACCGCACTGATATCGATACCCTATGCCAGTCCGGAGGTCGGCTCGATCCAACCCTACAAGGAGCTGGCGGAGTTGGCTCGCAGGAGCGGCTCCCTTCTCCATATGGACCTCACAATGGCCGCATTTCAGGAGCCGATAGATGTGGCCCGGATGGGTATTGATCTCGCCACCCTCTCCTCCAACGACCTGCTGGGTCCCAAGGGTGTTGGGGCATTGTACGTGAGGCGTGGGGTCAAGATGACCCCGGTCCTGAGAGGGGGCGGACACGAGAGGGGACTGCGAAGTGGAAGCGAGAACGTTGCCGGGATCGTGGGAATGGGGGCAGCAGCAAGGATATGCAGGGAGCGGATGGGAGGGGTGAGAAAACATCTGCTTGGACTGCGGGACCGACTTTCGCGCGGCCTGCTGCAGATAGAGGGCAGCCACCTGAACGGCCACCCGACACATAGGCTGCCCAACAACTTCAATATCAGGTTCGACTACATAGAAGGGGAATCTATGCTGATGCTTCTGGACATGAACGGGATCGGGGTTGGAACCGGATCAGCATGTTCCTCGAAGAACCTGGAGGCGTCCCATACACTTCTTTCCATGGGGCTCCCTCACGAGAAAGCCCACGGATCAATGCAGATAACTTTGAACCCGCTCAATACGGAAGAGGAGGTTGACCACCTGATCGATGTGATGCCCGGGATCGTCTCCGATCTAAGGGCCATGTCGCCCCTCTACAACAAGGAGGAAGGAGCATAATGGATAGATTGGAATACAATGACATGGTCCTTGAGCATTTCAAGAATCCCAGGAACGCCGGGACGCTCGAGGAAGCAGATGCGATCGGACAGGTGGGAAATCCCGTCTGTGGGGACATGATGGAGATATCCATCAACGTGAAGGATGACAGGATCGAGGATATCAGGTTCAGGACCTTTGGATGCGCTTCTGCCATAGCAACGACGTCGATGCTGACCGAGGTCGTGAAGGGGATGAGATTGGAGGACGCAGAGAAGGTCACGTGGGACGATGTGATGAAGAGCCTTGGCGGCCTCCCCAAGATCAAGGTGCACTGTTCGCTTCTGGCCGTGGACGGCCTGAAGGCCGCCCTGTACTATTACTACAAGAAGGTGGGGGTGGATAGGCCCGATCTCAAACCAAAGGATGAGGATGAGGACCACCACCACGACGTTGAGGTGAACATCCAGGATTCGCCCCTCGTATGATCCACCTCGTTCGATCATCAACGAACATGTTAATAACGGGCCTATCGATAAAGGCCATTATGGAGCCAGGCTTATTTCGATCGGCGCTTATAATGGTCGTCGTACTGGCCCTGCTGCCTACCTTCAACGCGGAAGCGGATGAGGAGGCCTACTCGATCGATTGGTGGGATGTCGATCTCGAGGCACTGTTCTCATCAGGCACGGGAATTCAGAAGGATATGGTCGGTTTCGGACCGTTGATCTTTGACCCTGTTGATCGGGACCGGGTTTACACGCTCCTGCCGGAAGGAGAGTGCGAGGGCCTCTATGTCGTCCAGCTTCACTCCCCCGATGACCTGGATGTTTTTCTCCATTCGGAGCCCGGGATCGTGGAGATATTTTCGCCTCTTACCTTTATGATATCCACCCCTCTGGATATAGACGAACGACACGTCAGGGCATATTTCCCGTACCACCCTCTGATGAAAATGGACCCAGCATTGTTCCTGTACTCGAGAGATATGGATGGCATGGGTGATGTTTTCATTGAAGTGGGACTCTATCTTGAACCGGATGACGATCTGATCGAGCTCCTTGGGGGTCCCGATAACGTCGTTCTGATACCACAGGATAGGATCATCCTCGGCACCTCGAAGATCTCCGATCTGTACGAAATTGCGAGGTCGGATGTAGTATCATTCCTGGCGATCCGGGACTCTTTCGAGGTCGACAACGACGTGGCATCGGACATTCTGGACGTCTCGGAGGTGAGGTCCCTACTCGGCCTCGACGGCACCGGTCAGATCGTTGCAGTGGCCGATACAGGACTGGATACCGGGTCCAATTCCACAATGCATCCCGATCTCAGCGGGAGGATCATCAGGGCCTATGCCTATGCCCGGATGAACAACTGGTCAGACCCGGACATTCATTTCCCAAACAGCTCCTCGCCCGGAAAGGGAGGACACGGCACTCACGTTGCGGGGTCAGTTCTGGGCAATGGTAATGCATCAAATGGATTGTATTCCGGGATGGCCCCCAATGCGTCACTTGTGATGCAGTCAACGATGTTATCCACCGGCTCGCTTTCCATTCCGGCCTATTTCACCCTGTTCAACGACGCTTACAACTCGGGGGCCCGCATTCATACGAATTCGTGGTCCTCCAGGACCAACCTGGGCAATTATACTTCAATAAAGTCCTGGCACATCGATAACTTCGTCTGGGGACACAGCAACATGACGATCCTTTTTTCTGCGGGGAACAAGGGGCCAGCACAGTACACTGTTTCCACACAGTCCTCATCCAAGAACGTGATATCGGTGGGTGCAAGTGAGAACTACAGGCCGAATTTGAGCTCAAGTGCGAACAACATCTCCCAGATGGCCTCGTTCTCGTCCAGGGGTTACGTGTACAATGACGGAAGGGTGAAACCGGATGTGGTAGCTCCGGGGACGTACATTCTCTCCACGAGGTCCTCGCTCATTACGGACCCGTGGAACCACTACTGGGGTTGGCAGTCGCTGTACAGCACGCTCAATTCCAGATATGCTTACAATGGTGGAACATCGATGTCAACGCCGATCGTCGCGGGCACCGCAGCCCTGATCCGGCAGTACTATCAGGATATCGAGGAGCTGGATGACCCCTCTGCGGCCCTGATCAAGGCATCTGTCATCAACGGAGCCAGGCCGCTTAACGGCAACTGGTCGTCCATCCCAAACAGAAATGAGGGGTGGGGACTTGTGAACGCAACGAATTCGATATGCACTGAAGACAGCGATGCAGGAGTTCTCAGATATATCGATAACAAGACCGGCTTAACGACGGGGTCGACCCACTCGAGAAAGTACACGATATCATCCAACGGGCCTGATGCCATCATCACACTGGTATGGTCAGATTACCCCGGGTCGAACACCAGCTCGATCAAACTGGTGAACGATCTGGACATGACCATCACAGGGCCTTATGGAACAGAGTACTATGGGAACGACCTATCATCCCCTTACGATGGCGCTCACGACAGGATAAACAACGTGGAGAGGATCAGAATACCTGACCCTGTAGCGGGGATATACACCGTTAATATCACCGGATATTCCGTCTCTTCGGGGCCTCAACCTTATGCTGTGGTCATGACCGGAGATTTCACCGGGGCGGTGGCGAGCCTATCTTTTATGGAGGAGAGGATCTCATCTTCTGGTGGAGTTGCCACCATCGAACTCGCCGATTCCAACCTGACAGGGAATGGTTACCAGTTGGTAAAGGTGAACTCCACCACCGATCCCACAGGTGAGATGGTGAACCTCACGGAGCTGGTCCAGGGAGGGACATCGACCGGCTTCTTCAGGGGCAGCGTCGTGGTGACCACAGCGTCCCCTGCTGTCGGAGAGGTGAGGGTATCGGCGGATGAGGACCTCTTTGTACGTTATCAGGAGAGCTATCCTTCGAGGCTCCTTACCGCTGTGACAGACGTGCTGCTGCAGCCGGCG
>JAUVCY010000248.1 GCA_030595585.1 Thermoplasmatota archaeon | reverse complement strand
ACCAAACCAGATATTGCCGTTGACGGGGAACGGATATATATCGTATGGGAGGACGACAGGAACGGATCATCCGACATATATCTAAGGGCCTCCTCGGACGGTGGGAGCAGCTTCGGGCCCGAGGTGAAGGTCGACGATACTACCGTCAACGAGGTGCCGTGGGATGACAACACCGCCCAGAGGGAACCCGCGATAGCTGTAGCCTCGAATGGGACGATCTACGTCGCATGGGAGGATAACAGGGAGGGCAAGTACCTGATATTCATATCCTCCTCAACGGACAACGGCGCCACCTTCTCCGAGGATATCCTGATCGATTGGTCCTTTGAGGGGGTCCAGTACGATCCGGCGATAGCGATCTCCCCTGACGGCGACATCTACGTGGCCTGGGAGGATTCAAGGGAGATGCAGGGCAGCTTCCAGATCTACGTATCACACTCCGACGACGGAATCTACTACTCTTCAGGCGTGCGTGCAAGCGACGTGTCCCTTGATTACGACTGCCTTGAGCCGGCCATCGGGGCATTGGATGACGGAGTGGTCCACGTGGTCTGGGAGGATGACAGGACCTGGGATGTGGACATATACATGGCCACCTCGAACGATACGGGGGTGAGCTTCGCACCGTCCATCCGGGTAAATGTCGACCCCACCAGCAGCGACCAGTCCTCTCCCGACCTCGCGGTGAACGACGAGAGGGTAATGGTTGTATGGCGGGATCAGAAGATGAGCACGGCCGATATCTACATTAGCGGATCGGTGGACCAGGGCAGGTCATTCGGCCCTGACAGCTGTGTCCATCCCGATTCCAATATTGGGGCCCAGATCGAGCCCCGGATCGACATGGACCTCCTTGGGAACATGGTGGTGACCTGGACCAACGCCTCCGGAGGGTCAGACATCGAGGCGACGGCGTATTACGCAAACGGTACCAGGGAGGGAACCTACGTAGTGAACGACCCCATCATTGGGACCACCCAGGACCTATCCTCGGTCGCCCTATCCGACTCCGGTGTCGCCCACGTCGTCTGGAGGGACAACAGGGATAACGGGATCAAGAACATATATTACTCCAAGAACGAGAGCTTTGGGGAGACGGGCAAGGCCCCCGTTCTCACCGATGAGAGGGTGAGACCAGAGACCGGCGTGGAGGAGGACACCTTCAAGTTCGTGGTGACCTACACTGACGAGGAGGGTGAGGCCCCGGCTCCAGGGTACCCAAAGCTCCATCTCATCTTCGAGGCCTACGGAGGCCAGCTATATGATTATCCTGGGTCGCCCTTCAATATGTCCAAGCTGATGATCCCCCCGCCGGACATGGATTACAGGAACGGGGAGTCCTACATCAAAGGGGTCATGATAGAGAGGGACCTGGACCTGTACTACTACATGTCCGCTCAGGCCGTGGATGGGAACCGGACCATCGTGAACACCACGATGCATCACCTTCCCCTCATAGATTCAGACCCTCCGACGTTCCAGCTGGTCGATCCGGAGATCGGTGTGTGGAATGACTTTTTATTCACCAGGTGCACCATTGATATAACCGACGTGGATTCAGGTGTGGATCCGTGGTCCGTGGCATATCAGCTGTGGGACCCCATAGCGGAGGAGTGGACGAAGTGGTGGACCAGGGGTACCTTTGAGGATATCGGCAACGGTACATTGAGGTTCACCCTATCCATCACGTTCAAGGAGGGGAAGGATAACCTGATACGTTTCAGGGCCAGGGATAATCTGGGGAACGGCGATGGAAAGGGCGGATACGCCCTCTCCGACAGATATCCGGACTGGGTAGATCCCCGGGGCCCGATCATAACCGACGACAGGCCGTCCACAGGGTCCGTGGTGACATCTACCACGGTGGATGTGGAGGCGACCATCACCGATGGGGGGGCGGGTGTGGACGCGGGTTCCATCCTGATATCCTACTCCATATCGGGGTTGTCCGGATTCGGGGAGTGGATGAACCTGTCGTCGCTTCCCTCGTCGTCGCTCATGGAGGAGGAGGGGGTGTACTACCTCAAGTTCTCCCTGGACATGGCATGGGGCGATCACAACTACTTCCGTATCAAGGCCTATGATATTCTGGGAAACTGGGTGGATGGGGCTCCGATACACATCATATGCAGGGAGCCGGTCATCGTCGATCTGGATCACCCGCCGGGGCCAGTCGAGTCCATACAGCCCAGGGTCACCGGGTCCGTTATGCCCCATATCACCTGGACCCCTGCGGTGGACCCCGATGGGGACCGGGTCTACTACTGGCTGCATGTGGCAGAGGTGGACGGAGAGATCCTCTACGATCGGGTCCTTGTGGAGAAGACCTATTGGGACCCCGATCGGGAGTTTTTGGTGGGGATGGATTACCTCATATCCATCGTCCCCACCTCGAACGGGTTGAACGGGACGGTTACAAATTCGACCCTGACGGTCTCCATCGACGCCAACAGGCCTCCACCAATGGTGAGCGAGATATTCCCCAAGGCCACAGGGGACACGACACCCACGATCTGGTGGGATCCCGTGGAGGACCCCGAGGGCTCGGAGGTGTACTACTTCATCAGGATGGGCCGGTGGAACGATCACAGGGACGTGATCTCATGGACCTCCGTGTTGTCGGAGACCAGATATCAGGTCCGGTCCGACCTGCAGGTGGGCGTTTACGAGGTCTCCATGATGTGCTCCGATGGGGCTGACTTCTCACCGATCAAGACCTTCGCCATGTCGATAGGGGTGTTCAACCCAGTGCTCCGGGTCCAGGGCAGCACGCTGGTCATTCCCCAGGGAAGCTCGGCATCGATGAATCTATCTGTGGTGAACCTGGGCTACATGCCGGACCAGATAATCCTGGAGCTCTCGGGAAGGGCCACCACGATGAGCGAGATCGAGATGTTCCTCTCCAGGGACCTCGTGGAGCTTTCTGCGGGGTCGTCAACGAACTCGACCCTGTCCGTGTCCGTGGCAACCTTTGCGGAGCCGGGTATATACGTTCTCAACATCACCGTTACCTCCGCGGACAAGGTATCATCAAGCACCAGCTCCATATCGATAAGGGTGATAGACCCTGACGACAGGTACAGTGAGGGAACGCCTACCTCCACACCTGATGAGGTGGATGAGACGCCAAAATATCTCCTGTTCTCACTGCTTGCGGTAGTGATACTTCTGCTTATCGTCATGGGCTTTGCGTACTACAAGGTGGACCAGAAGGTGAGGGAGGAGGAGGTGGAGGTCGTGAGGCAGAAGAGGGAGAACATGAAACCCGTGAAGGAGGAGGAGAATCTGCTCAAGGGTGACTCCGGCAAGAAGAAGCTGAAGGGCGCCAAGAAGGGTAGAAAGCACCTTCCTCCCAAGAAGGCAGAATAGATGAATTTAAGCGTACCCTACAATAACCGAGGGCATTACGGGGACTTATGATGTTGGCATTGGAGGATATCAGGGGATACGTTCAGCTCCTGTTCGGGATCGCCGCTTTTCTTTGGTATCCGGTTGAGATCGGATACAGAGTGTACTACTCACGTAAACTGGGGGTTGGCTTCTGGGACGTGGAGACGCCCCTCTGGCACAAGATCATCATCTGGCCGATAGTTCTGGGATTGTTTCTGATGTTCACATGGGCTCTCCTGGTTTGAGAGGATGAAAACAGAATCAATTAGAACAGGTACCGAGGTCATGTATCTCCTCTGTCGTGTAAGAGGAACAAGCTTTCACAATAGCAGTTGGCAATT
>JAUVCY010000300.1 GCA_030595585.1 Thermoplasmatota archaeon | reverse complement strand
ATGAACACTTGGATAAAATGTTCCTCATCCTTCCATCAGCCTCTCATGTATCGCTTTTGCCGCAATCCTGCCTGCGCCCATCGCCTGGATCACGGTCGCGCTGCCCGTTACGATATCCCCTCCGGCGTAGACGTTCCTCTTCGAGGTCTCCATGGTATCGGGGTTCACCTCGACGTATCCCCATTTATTAAGTTTTATATCCGGCGAAGAGGAGAATATGATCGGGTTGGGGCCCGTTCCAATGGATATGATCACCATGTCGCATTCCATGGTGAATTCCGATCCTTCGATGGGTACCGGCCTTCTTCTTCCCGAGCTGTCCGGCTCGCCCAGTTCCATCTTGATGCACTCCACCGCCTTGACGCACCCACTTTCATCGCCAATGTACCTCACAGGATTGTTCAGCAGGTGGAATTCAACCCCCTCCTGCTGGGCGTGGTGAACCTCCTCCTTCCTTGCAGGGAGCTGTTCCATGGCCCTTCTGTAAACTATCATCGCCTTCTCCGCGCCCAGCCTGAGGGCCGTTCGGACGGAGTCCATGGCCACGTTCCCTCCACCAACGACAACAACATTTTTACCCCGTTCGACCGGCGTGGCGTATGTGGGGAACAGATAGGCTTTCATCAGATTGGTTCTGGTCAGGTATTCATTGGAGGAATAGATATTGTTCAGGTTCTCACCCGGTATCTTCATAAATGAGGGGAGCCCCGCCCCAACGCCTATGAAAACGGCATGGAACCCATCCTCGTCCATCAGCTCATCCACAGTCCGTATCTTCCCGATCACCGAGTCCAGACTTAGCTTAACCCCCAGCTTGAGGAGATTCTCCACCTCGGACTGTACGATCCGTTTGGGAAGCCTGAACTCGGGGATCCCGTATGTGAGCACGCCCCCCGGCTGATGGAGCGCTTCGAAGATCTCCACCTCATGTCCCAGTTTCACGAGGTCACCGGCCACCGTCAGGCCCGAGGGCCCGGATCCGATGATCGCGATCTTTTTCCCGGTGGGAGAGGCGGGCTTCGGTATTTCCGTAGATCCGGAATCCCTCTCGTAATCAGCGCAGAACCTCTCGAGGTACCCTACAGCGATCGGCTCGAACTTGATCCCAAGGATACACTTAGCTTCGCATTGCACCTCCTGGGGGCAGACGCGGCCGCAAACCGATGGAAGCGCGTTCGTCTCCTTGATCTTCCTCGCTGCCTCTGCGAACTTCTCCTCCTTGATCAGCTTGATGAATTCGGGGATCTTTACCCCCACAGGGCACCCGGTGACACAGAGGGGATTCTTGCACTGCAGGCATTTCTCGGCCTCGGCGATGGCGAGTTCCTCCGTGAGTCCGAGGGGGACCTCCTGAAAGTTCCTGGCACGTACCTCGGGGGGCTGCTCAGGCATCTTCACCCTTGCTCTGGGTCCCGCCATCAGGAATCACCTCCGGATAGACGCTCTTTCTCTCCTCGTTCGTATCCTGTCATAGATCTGCACGTGTGGGATTGATACGATACGGCCTCCTCCTCGCGGTAGACGTGTTTCCTGGTGAACAGCTCGTCCCAGTCAACCTTGTGGCCGTCCAGCTCGGGTCCATCAACGCATACGAACTTGGTCTCCCCGTCCACCGACACCCTGCAGCATCCGCACATCCCCGTTCCGTCCAGCATTATCGCGTTCAGGGCCACTCCCGTTGGAATGGAGGAAGGTTTGGTGGCCATTGCACAGTTCATCAGCATGAAGGTACATCCCATGAAGTAAGCGCGATCGAATTTCTCACCTTTCTCAAGCAGATCGACGAGGACCTCCTGGACGTGCCCTTTTGTACCCTCCGATCCGTCCGATGTTGCCATATGGAACTCGTCCGCGACAGCTGAAAGCTCCTCCTTGTTGTACATCAGGTAATTACTTCGCCCCTCGATAATGACGGTCACATGGTTTCCAGCCTTCTTCATGGCCTTGGCAATTGGGTATATTCCACCGACCCCAAAGCACCCTCCACCCAGGATGACCCTGCCAAACTTCTCGATCTTTGCCCCAAGGCCAAGCGGGCCAGCAAGGCTGTACAGGGAATCACCTTCCTCCAGGGAGATCAGCTCCATGGTGGAGACTCCCAATTCCAGCACGTACAGGGTGATGGTTCCCTCCTTTTTGTCCCAGTCCGATAATGTGAGGGGTATCCGCTCTCCCTTTTCATTTGCCATGACCAGAACGAATTGTCCAGCTTCTGCCTTATTGGCTATCATGGAGTCCCTGATCACGAACTTGTGCACGTTCGGGACAACCTCGAACTTCTCGATTATCCTGTATTCCCTGATCATTCCTTCACCCCCATGAAGCCAGAGTCCTCCTTCGGGATCCTGTTGTTCTCCTCCAGATAGGTTCTGAGATCTTTCACCAGTAGATGGATGGGGGTGCCCTTGTATCTGGCAACATAAGGGGCATGCTCCATCAGGTGGATCTTCTCCGGCTCCAGTACGGGGAACAGCGACCGACCCTTGCTCCCATCGGCCGGTTCCTTACCCTTGAGAAGAGAGATATTCTCGTCCAGCTCCTTCTCGATCTCCTCCACCCCTTCATATTCGAATTCATCGCTTCCCAGGGCCTTGCCTATCCCGGCAATGATCTGCCAATCCGGTAGGCCCATCCCGTGAGGCTCTGCACCTTTCTGCAGCTTCCACCTCTGTCCCTCCAGGGAGGTGAAATGGCCATCCTCCTCGGTGAATGCCGCAGAGGGCAGTATGACATCGGCGATGGGGTCCAGGTCCGAGGGATATATCTCGGAAAGGACGACGAACTTCGCCCCGCGGATCTGCTCCGGAGTTACGGAGGCCTCGTTGATGATCAGGGCCTTGACATCACCTCTTCTTATCCCTGTCACCATTCTCAGGTAATCCTTTCCCTTCGTCCGGTCCCTTGTGGGTCCAGGTCTATAGCCGTTCAGGCAGCCAGATTCCGCCAGTCC
>JAUVCY010000288.1 GCA_030595585.1 Thermoplasmatota archaeon | reverse complement strand
CTCAATGGTATGTTCCTCGAACGGCTCGCTCCGGAGGTCGATGACCTTCCCGATCCGGGTGTCATCCTTGAAATGCGTGATCACGAAAAGCTTGCCCGAGCCGAAGGATATGTCCAGCTTGAAGATGTTGGTGCAGTAGATAACGGACTTCCTCCTCGCCCGTGAGTTGACCTCATCCTCCTGTATCAGTCCCTCTTTCAGGAGCGTGTTCACCCTCCTGTAACATGCGGCCATGGGGATGTTCAGCTTCCTGCTCAGCTGTGGTATGGTACTGGACTCCACCGATAGTGATTGCACTATCTGAAGCGAGTATTTGTCGCTCAGGATCTCCAGTATCTCGAGAGTATACATCTTCCTTCCCCCCTCTTCAGGGTTCTCTGTATCATGTAACGATCCAGCGAGTGGGCCGCACAGGCCCAAGGTTGGTTTATTGAGATAAATAATTTGCCCCGGATAATGTGGTCAAATGGCAAAGGCGGGATCACCTGTACTTGGAATACCGGTCGAGAAGGGCGCAGAGCCTGTCAGCGGTCTCCTTGGAGAAGGACTCCCTCTCCTCCACCTCCCTGATGAAGTCCCTCGCATCCTTGATCGACATGCGAGAGGCCTTGGCGGTCAGGGTGGCAATGAAGGACGGGATCTTATCCTCCTCCATGTCCGATCTGGCCATCAGCTCCTTGATATCATACTTGAAATAGCCTATGCGATGAATGTTCAACATCGGGGTCCTTTTTGTGGATTTCTTATCCATACGTGGTCTGTCGCCCCGCCTGCGAGTGTTCCTTCTTGGTGAATAGGCCAAATATATATCTCCACGCAACCCAGAAACAGCTTCATACTTATAGTTTATCAAATGTGATTATTAGGTATGGGAGGGAAAGATCGGGCCAGGTATATCAGAACCCTAATGTTCACGTTCCGATCGCATCGTGAATATGTTAGGTATCAATTGTATATCTACGTGGTGTATTGAACAAGATACAGGATTTAATAAATTCTCACAGGTGGTGTTTTTTAATGAAACTACAAAACGATGAGATGATAATCTGGAAGCAGAGATCGCACATGATGTTGAAGGGAGAGGTTGTTATCGGAGAGGTGGCCATCACGACCAGGAGGATGGTATTTCTGCAGTATGATGACCCCAGAATACTGAGGAAAGAAAAGACGGAAAGGGATGTCTGGGAGCTGGATATCGACCGGGTAAAGGATATAAACCTGTACCAGGTGAACGGCAGGGATTTCCCATACATACGGGTCCATTACAAGGAGAACGACGTTTACTTCACGTTCCCCGACAGCGACCCAAGGTCCACCGTTGCAGCGATGATAATCTTCGTCAACCACGCATGGACGATCTCCAAGATGGTGACCAATATCAAGAACATTGAAAGGAGCCTGATGTCGGGGACGTTGAACATGGGTGAGGATCTGCCCAGGTTCATCACGGATCTTCCCAGGAAGGCGGATGAGGAGTGTCATCAGTGCGGCAAATCCCTCATAGAAGATGAGCTCGACATGATTGCGCAGGATGTCAGGGAGTGTTTAAGCTGCGCCCCCGAAATGCATTGAGATGGATTAGTATAAAATGAACTGCTTTTACTCTGTGGGCGAGCATTATGCTTAGATAATAGGCCCACAGGCCCTACCAAATCAGGTGAGAAATGATGAGATGGTGATTTGGTGGGCTTTTTTATTTAAGATCTGAGCAATGTGCAAGCCTAAATAAAAAACCGAAAAAATCTATGATTTTTTCAGGGTTGGAATGTTTAAGAGTTAATCGCTGATCAACTTAACATTCATATGTTTTTTATTTCGTTTATATGATGATTAGCGTGAAATAAAAAAGAAGTGGTGGGGCCGTCGAAATTTGAATTCGAGTCTATGCCACCCCAAGGCACAAGGATGGACCAAGCTACCCTACGGCCCCATTGGCTCTTTGGCGAATGAAGTGGGCCCGAGGGCCCCCTGGAAAGCGTCGATAATGAGCCAGCCGTAAAGCGAGAAGATCGCTCGGCAATGTCCAACTATCCTACGCTTCCCCGATGATCGTTATCAGGAATAGGGCATGATCTGGTCTATAAGGTCGACGTGTGTCAGGAACATGCGCCTGCAGCAGTACCTCTCCAGGCCGAGTTCGTCAAGGACCTTTTTGGCATCCTCTCCTCCCTGGACCCTGAGGTTGAACTCGTCGTATAGCTGGCCTATGACCTTGCCGCATGTGAAACATCTTACCGGGATTATCATAATGGTCAACCTACCGTTGTGAAATCCCCTTATAAACAAGTTGTTAATAAATGTTTGTAGATGGTGATACAGGGGCCCCATTCGGGAAACATGGAATAAAGCTATTATAACAGTTACATTGTGGCCACGCCTGGAAGTTCTCACATGATCATCGGTTTCTCTGGAGGAGTAGAGGAGATAGGCAGCCTCAGCATAGTCGCGGAATCGGGGGAGACCAGGATACTTTTCGATTACGGCCTCACCCCCTCCAAGCCCCCGAAGTTCCCCAGGAAGGTAAAACCCTCGGATGCCCTTTTCCTCACACATTCTCACCTCGATCACATCGGGATGGCCCCGTGGGTCTGCGGTGAATACGGGGCGAGGGTATACGGGACACGGCTCACGCTCGAGACCGCTTTGATCCTCCTGATGGACACGATCAAGATCGCCAAGATCGAGGGCTACACCCTCCCCTATGATCAGTTCGACGTGAGGAGGTTCAAGGACTCGTTCAACTACATCGAATACGGGCAGACGATACGGGTGGGCCCCTTTTCGGTCACGGCATACGACGCCGGCCATATCCCCGGGTCCACGATGTACATGTTCAATGACGGGTCCGGAACGGACGTCCTGTTCACCGGGGACATCAACACGGTCGATACAAGGCTCCAGACCGGAGTAACAGCACCGGAATGTGACGTCCTGATAATGGAGTCAACCTACTCGGGGCGCCCGCACCCCGACAGGGAGAAGGTGGAATCCGACTTCCTTAGAAAGATCGAGGAGATCCTTGAAAGGGGCGGTAAGGTGATCATACCGGCCTTCGCCGTGGGAAGGACCCAGGAGGTGATACAGATCATCTC
>JAUVCY010000029.1 GCA_030595585.1 Thermoplasmatota archaeon | reverse complement strand
TTCTGGAACTGGCTCTGGTCTCCCTCGGATTGGACCATATACATCAGGCATGAGCCCTCCTTCATCTGTACCTGAAGGACCTCGCCATCCATCGACATGGTCGCTTCCTGTACCTGTATCATGCTTTTCAAGCCAAGCCCTTCCACAGGCACTGACCCATCCTCTTCCACGCCGAAGCTGACTCCCTGGGCCGGTTCGATCTCCACGGTCATATCCTCTGTGGATATAATTGAAAGCAGGCCGGAGGGGTTGTTATGGGACATGATCATCGCCCCTTCCTTCTCCGCCTCGAACACCGCTCCATTGAGCTTGTACTCTGTCTGGGTCCAGGCCGTAAGCCCGAACTGTATCCTGGCGAAGACCGTCTCTCCCTCGGAGTTGAGCCTGTAGTTCAGCATCTCACCAGGGGCCATCTCGAAACCGACGTATCCGCCCATCATCTTCTTTCCCTCGACCTCGAACTGGCCGAACATCTCGGACCTCTCCTCCTGGTTCGCCTCTCCTTCAGGATCGATCTCCTCCGACCCCCCGGCGTTGTTCAACGGGTCTATCTCGCCGTTCTCATAGGCCATTACCGTGGTCGATAGAAGCATCATGAATAGGATGCCTGTAACGACCAGAACGTTCTTTCCGCTTATCCCTAACATCATTCTCACCGGTAAAACAATTGATAGTTGATATATAACCTGATTATGGAACGCCGTTCTAATAGTGGAACAAAACTCTAGAGGTTGGACCTGTCGCTTTTAGGGCCCATTGCGGGTAGAAGGATGGAGAGGAAAAAATGGAGAAAATTAGTGGTGCCCCTGATCGGATGGAGGCCCCTCAAGATCCTCCATTGCCTCCAACTCCTCTATCCTCTCCTCTATCTCCCGTATCTCATCGTCCGGCTCAGGTAATTTCATCTCCTCGAATTCCTCCAGGGTCTCTTCGTCCTCATCGCCTGTCACTTCGTTCTCCTCAGCGACATCCCCGTCGGATCCTTCACTCTTTTTTCCTCTGACCAGGAGCAGGATGCCGATAATTATCAACATCACCAGAAGGACCACAACGATCCATAGCGGATTGAAACCCGCCTCTTCCCCCGCCTCTTTTACCCCATCCGCAGTATTTGGATCATTCCCGTTGGCAAACTCCTGGAGATTTGTCTGCCCGTCATCATCCGGATCATCCCCGGCCGAATCCGTCAATGGGTCCAGATCGTTCGATACCTCCCATCCGTCCGACATCCCATCCTGGTCGGTATCCTTGAGAGTGGGATTCGTGCCTATCGTATACTCCTGGAGGTTTGTCAATCCGTCATCGTCAGGGTCACCCGTTCCATCGGAGCTGTCGGTCTTGTTCAGGCCGTGTTCGTCCTCGAATATATCTGACATACCGTCCCCATCCGTGTCGAATGCACCCTCCTCGACGGTGATAGTGAAGTTGAGGGAATCGGAGTTGCCACCGATATCGATCACCGTCAGGGTCACGGGATAGGTGCCGGGCGTGTCGAAGGAACCCACCAACCGCCCATCCACCATATCGAGATTATCTTCACTCCATTCCAGAATGTACATGTCGTTGTTGTCCATCACCACAACTTCAATATAAGCCAACTGATCGATCTTGAGGGTTATATCATTTAGATCCCCGAGTATCGGTGTGATGACATCCACCACCTCGATCATTCCGATGTCCTCGGATATCGAATGGCCCGAAAGGTCCACTATCTCAACTGAAAGCCCGAGATACAGATCGTACCCCTGGAATCCATCTGGTGCTCTCAGATCATAGGTGTATGACCCATCGTCGTTTATCATCCCATATCTCATATCATCAAGAAGTAGATAGACGCCTTCTATCTCGATATTGTCCGATACATTCACATATACGGTATATGTCTCACCCGTTCCAACAATGGTGGGTAGGGATACTTCCTCCAGCAGGGGTGGGATGTCGTCATAGACCATCACATCATAGATACCCGTCCTGTTCGAATTCCCATCTCCATCCAACGCTGTTATCCGGAAATGAACCTCTCCTGCCCCCTCATCGATAAGGATCACGGTGGAATATGTTAACCCATTGAAATCGACGGATCTCGTCTGTGTATCTCCCTCATCGAACCAGTATTCAAGGGCCACCTCCGTAAGACCCACATTGTCGAATACGGTGAATGTCACGGTCATCTCCTTTCCCGTGGTGGCATTGGACATATTAACATCCCCGAACCATGGGATGTCGTTATCCACCACCGAGAGTGCAGTTGTGTTGGTTGCAACCCAGTTATACGAGCTGTCGTGGAAATGGAACCTGTATTCCAGCTGACCCGAGAAGTCCTCGGGGGCCGCCATCTCCAGCTCCCATCTCATCCCAAGCGCCAATTCCAATGAGACGTTCTTGGATGAATCAACCCCCCACCAACACTCCACCCACACGCCCGAGACCTCAATATTGTCCCGTACCTCAATGGTGAAGGTCAGTTCATCTCCGGTTGTGGCCGTTTCATCCGATAGGTCCGAGATCAATTCCGGTGGGATATTATCCAAAACAGTGACCATGGATCGTAGGGTCCTGTTCCAGTTGCCGTGATCATCCACTGCGGAGAAAAAATAGTGCAGGGGATCGATGGAATCGGATGGCAAAGCCACAGTATAGGCCCATACCCCAGCGTGAGGTGCCCTTCCCGTTATCTCATCCATGGTCGCATTTTCATGTGACCCCTCCCCGAACCAGTATTCCACATATGCATCCCCCTTGTTCGGATCGTTATCCCAGAGATGAACCAAAAATGTGTGTGAGGAGCCCACATTACCCTCGGGATGGGTTTCATCCCACAAGAGAGGCCTATCGTTATCGACCAGATCCACCACGACCTTTACGGTTATGGCATAGTTCTCCGACGTGTCTCGGGCATGGAAAAGGTAGCTCATGTTCCCAAAGGTCGAATCGGGCATTGTAACATCTGCGGAATATCGTCCGTTTCCCGAAAGATCCAGTTCATTATGTGGTTCCATATTGAACCAGTATTCCAGCCAGATGGAGTCCATTCCGATGTTCTCGACGGCGGTGATATCAAACCGGAACAGGTCCCCTGACGTGGCGATCTGATCGGATTGGTCCGGTCCGAAGATGGGCTTATCGTTATCGTATATCGGTATCACCTTGATACCGGTCACGTTGACATTGCCCGAAGAATCCCACATATAGAACCGATAGTTTAGATCCAGCAGAGAATCCCAGGGTATCACTATCGGGAGAAGGTATGTCCCCGACCCGGTCATATTGGTCTGCACGGGAAGCATTCCGGCATACCAGTACTTCACGGATACATTCATAACCGCGATATTATCAGTAACCTGCGCATTGAAGATAAGCTGGTCCCCCGTTGCAGATGACGTTGGAGTGCTGTCCAGAATGATCATTGGCAGGTCGTTATCATGGATGGTCACATTTTTCCTTTCCGTTTCATTCCAGTTCCCCGAGGAGTCCACGGCGTGGAAGATGTAGGATAGTGCGTCTGTTGAATAATATAGGGCCCCGACATCAATAGTGTAGGTTCCGGAACCTGACATCGTCTCATTGTGGCGAGCCCCCGATCCGAACCAGTATTCCGCATGAACGTTTCCCAGTTCGATATTATCGGTCACCTCTATACTGAGAACCACTTCGTCACCGGTGGTTCCGAGGGTGGGCGTTACATCTGCACCGAACCAAGGTCTATCGTTATCGAGGATGGTGACCTCTCTGGTTGAGGTCTCTATCCAGTTCTCGGATAGGTCCGAGGCATGAAACAGGTAAAACAGTGAATCCAGAGACCCGGAGGGGATGGTGACCTCAAGTTTATAGGGGCCTGTCCCCGACATCGAGATATTTGATGCTGTCCCGGTGCCGTACCGGTATTCTACCCATATCGATCCGACGCCCACATTATCAACGATGGACACATTGAAAAGGAGGGCATCTCCAGTTGTCCCCGATGTGGATGTATCATCCGATATGAAAGATGGAAGATCGTTGTCCGACACCACCACATCCTTCTGCGCCGTCTTGATATGGTTGCCGGCTTCATCCGAGGCGTTGAAGAAGTAATGCAGGGTTTGGGTCGAGTCCGTGGGAACCGTGATGGCAAGTGAAAATGGACCTGGTCCTTTCATCGACGTAATCGTATGGCCGCCCGCCCCATACCAATATTCCACTTCTACCTTTGAAAGCTCGATATTATCAGATGCGGATACACCAAAAGTAAAAGGTTCACCGGTTGTACATCCGGCGGGAGTGGTGTCCGTACCAAACGTCGGAGCATCGTTATCTGACACCGTAACGTCAATTATTGAGGAGTTTTCCCACGTTCCTGCATGATCGACCGCCCTGAAGAGATAATGCAGTGCATCCGTTGAATCCGTCGGGACGCTGATTGTCAAGGTGTAGGTGCCTGAACCGGATAGGGAGCCGTTCAGGTGCTCCCCGGTGCCGAACCAGTATTCCACATAAACCCCATCAAGGATGGTGTTGTCGGTTACCTGTATCGAGAACTGGTGAGTTTCCCCGGTGGTGGCACCATTTGGCGTTGAGTCGGTGCCAAACCTGGGCCTCTCCTCATCCGACCTGACGATACGGCTTGCCAGTGATCCTCCCACGGAATTGTAGGCGATCACATAGTAGTAGTAAACGCCGTTCGACGCAACGGTCGTATCATTGTACGAAGTGGCCGTGGTATTTGCAAGATGTGTGAAATCCGTGCCCGTAGAGATCCTTCTGTATAAGCTGTATCCTATCAAAGGTTGTGTCCCGGAATCTATGGGAGGTTCCCATGTGAGGTCAACAAATGACGTGGTGCTTCGAGAGGAGATATTGACAGGAGGAGAGGGAGTTCCCGGATCCCCCAACATCCACTCGATCGTCCTCTTCAGGAAAAGGTCACCCGATGAGCTGTTTGACCTCCATAGAGCCTCGAATGGGAAACCTGTGAACACGGTCCTGAACGTGTTGTTATCCACCCTCACGGCAACGATATTAAAATCTGAGGGGTCCTTGAATATTTGAATCCCATCGGAGGTCACCCCCAGCTCATCTCCCAGATTTGTGAATGGGTAGGAGAGGCCGGTGCTGCCGAAGGGTTCGCTGATGACATCGCCGTTGATCCCTATCACGGATGTGTATGTATCCTCCGTATAGGATGCGACCCCCAGGTAGTCGTTCACGAATGTGTTGGTCACCGTCCCCGTGACACCACCGTTCAGGTCGTAGAGGAGGTCCATTCCGGACATATACAACCTGCCTCCTCCATCCAGATAATCCATAAGAAGCGTCTGGTCGGATGTGGACAACGTATTTGCAGCCTGGTTGGCCAGCGTCCATATTGCCACATCATATGTTGACAGGACCTCGAGATCGGGGGGGCCGCGTTCGTTTATATCCCAGGGATAATACTCGATCCCGGAGGCCTCGAGGGAGGACCCGAAGTCCGCCTCATAGCCGTTTCCCCCGTCATCGTCTATGAGAATGACCTGGATCGCAGCTGAATAGGAGATGATATCCGACCTGTTCGAGGTGCCCTGCTGGTTTACAGCTTTAAGATAATAATGGTTGGTCTGTCTGTTCTCGAAATCGTCATCCAGATATCTATGTGTTGAGCCGGTCACATTTGCTATCCAGGTGATATTTCCCGTGGAGTTCCCCCTGAATATCATATAAGTGTCGATCTGGTAACCTCCGTTGTTGGCTGGCGGGTCCCAGCTTAGTACCACATCTGGGCCTTGTCTTTCAGCAGAGAGGGCCAATGGAGCGGAGGAGTTGGTCGGGAATCCTGTGAGAAGAGCGTAGTTCAGGTACCCCCTACCATCGTCATCCTCCTCGTAATAGCTCACATGAGGCAGATCATTCGAATCGAGGGCCATCGAATCGCCATACCAATATTTATCGAAGCCGAAGGATCGCCAACCGGAACCATTCCACAGATTATAGCCTATCTTCTTATCGTACGGCCAGCTATCCTCCGTGTAATAGTAGGAAACGTGTATCCGGTCCTGACCGTCGCATATCATGGCGTTGATATTCTGTGAACTATCGATAACAGGCATATTCTCGTCCACCCACGAGGAGCCATTCCAATGGAGGAGCTTGAAAGTGCCCGGTGTGGATGTGTGAGGTGTTTTCATGAACATCAAAATATAGGGAACACCAGTTGAATTGACCACAAGTTTCGGCCTGTTCCTCTCTCCAGTTAATCCCCAAACAGAGGAGAAGTTCCAGACGGACCCGTTGTATCTACCATAATATATCTGGTTTTCAGAATAATCCTCGTGGATCATGTATGATAGGTGTATCTGGTCGTTCTCATCCACATCATAACCGATGTATGACCAACTTTCAGTGATGGTGATGATATCCTGTACTGCGAATTGTCTCCCATTCCATACCGACATTACAATGGTGGAATTAAGATAGGAGTTTCTACGAAGGTAGCAGACGTGAAGAGCCCCGGTGTTATTGTATACTATACGATAGGGGCCCCACAAATCCCCCGAGGAGTCGATCGTTGATATGTTCCACGAGGTGCCGTTCCAGTGAGCGTATTTCAGATCATTTTCCGTTCGGTTTTGATATACGATATGTGGTCTATCGTTCTCATCAAGGACCAGCTCTATAGAGCCGCTGAAATCCCCTCCAGAATCCACCTGAGATCTGTTCCAGTCAGTACCGTTAAAGTACATATGATACAGGTCCCTATAATATCCATAGGCGATATGAGGTGTACCATTGGAGGCGATGGCTATTGAGGAAACGAACCCAATATCCCTGTAATAGTCCTTGTGAACGATCGCACTTCCCCAGTTCTTGTTGGGGAGGATGGTGAAGAAATCCGAATACCATTCGGCAATGTGTGACAGCTCTGACTGGATCCGGACCTTGTATCTGAAATGATAGGGGATGGAGAATGGTATGGTCCAGTTATAATGGCCGTCGGATGCAAGGACCCCCCCGACGATCTCCGAAATCTTCTCTAGCTTGGCCCCCGGCAGGTCCTCATGGAGGAACAGGTCGATCCGCACACTTTCATCCTGCCTGAAGCCGCTGGAGGTCCAGTTTATACCGACCGTATTTCCCTGTTTCCACACCTCTTTCTTCTCCGGGTTCGAGATGGACAGGAACTCCATGTTCAATCTGGAAAAGGAGATGTAGGATGTGTGATGGATCATCATTGGTATTCCATGGGAGTCCAACTGCATATCCACATTCAAATCGTAATTATTCTGAATTGAGGTCCTGTTGGTTTTGATGGACAGATCTCCGGGACCCCCGGTCAGAACAATGAAACGGCCGATCCGGCCGGACCGATTTATGTAGCTGATGAGCCTGTCCCCTTCCTTATTCACCTTCAATGAGGGATTGGAGTATGAACCTCCACCCCCGTCCAGCGTGAACTCGAACCAGCCGGAGGAGTTCCTCGTGAGGTATTTGATCGATCTGTACCCGTTCCCCCTGAAAGCTACATGGGGGACATCGTTGGAGTCCAGCTCGAATGAATGTACCGGATATTCCACACCGTTCGATGTAAAGATATCCGATATTGACCAGCTGGTGCCGTTCCAAGAGGCCATCTTCAATTTGAACGGTCGGGACGTCTTGTTCATGTAAACGATATGTGGATGGTCGTTGGAATCCAACCTTATCTGGTTGAAATGGCCGACGTCACCATAGGAATCCACAACGGACTCCTGCCAGCCGGTGCCGTTCCAGTATGAATAATATAGATCCGGCGAGTAGTAGCTCCTATAGCTCACATGAGGAATCCCCTTGGAATCGACATCAAGGGATAACTCCACCATGGGATAACCGTAGTGTACGGTGGAACTCGACCATGTCGTACCGTTCCAGAACCTGTAGTATACAGGGCCCCTGCCATTGTCAGTATAATATTTGCTCACATATGCTATGTGGACATTGTCATTCTCATCGATCTTCATGGCCGTCCTGTATGCAGTATATGATAATCGGGTATTCACCCATGCGGTACCATTCCAGCCTTTAAGGACCAGACCGTAGATATCATCCTCATAACAGAAGAGGGGATTGTCATCCGAATCCAGGGCAAGTGATGGGATTTTCGTGGAGGGGAGATATTCTATGTAATTCTCAGTTCCCCACCAGCCTCTGGAATAATTCACCGTTTCCGATGGGCCGGACCCGGGGGCCATCGATCCATCATATGAGCTTTCCACAGAGATGATCGGTTCTACCGAATCAACACATGCCTCCGATCCCTGTGCAAAGACAGGGAGCATTGAAGATGCAAAGAGGATGGCTATCAGAGACAGGACCAGATATGGATGTGTTCCACCATTTTCCATTATAATCACCTCTTCCCCACAAAATGTGTACTTCGTTCAATGTAGATACTATGGATAAATAGATTGTGCAGATTTGCTGAAGTGATAATAACATTGATAAAATGCGACCATATCTTTTCAGAGCCGACCTTAAGCAGGTTCAGAATCAGCCAAATCATAAAATGGCCATTCTAATCATCATCCTCTTCCGTCCCCTCATCAGGCTCAACCATCTTTCCCTCGATATCCCCCGTGGTCCTCTCGATACCGGATACCATCTCGTGGATGGAGAAGAACAGTATGATGTTCTCACAGGCCATCCTCCAGAGGATGTTGACCAGGAAGAAGGTTATGAAACTGACTATGATAAAACCGACAATTGCCAGTATCTTGATCGACCCTTCCAGGTCTACCTGCGTGCTGCCTGCGATAAGCACTATGAGGCCCACTATGAAAGATCCGAGCATTCCCAGGTTCAGAATGATCAATCCCAGTACATGAAGGATCTTGATTATCGTCGGAGTGATCAGCCATCTGAAACCAAGATAGTTACCTATAGTCCGCTTCTTTGCCATCTGTTCCTGCCCCCACTGTCCACGAGTATGGAAGTAAAATGGAATTTACTTTTCGGTCCGGAAAGGGCCGTCTACCCAGGGTATCTCTGAATGGCGTGTACCATCGGCGGAAACCACCAGGCCGGAGATGAACTCTACTCCTCGTCGTCTATGAACTTGTCCGATCTCCTGCGCTTGATCAGAAGGACCACGAACACGAGGAAAAGGACCAACACGATCAGGATCAGTGAGCAGAGCAGGCACGTGTAGCTCTTATCTTCCTCGCTTTCCGATCTCGGGTCCGTTATTGACCCCACGAAAGCGGGTGAGAGATCGGCGCCGTCTGCCTCATCGGAGAGGTGATAGTCGTAGGTCTCCCCTTTCTCGAAGTTATCGTAGTGCACGTTGACCTGATACAGGCCGGGGCTTGTCTCCAGGAGCTCAAACGACCCCACACCATCAATAACTATGAAAATGGTCAATCCGGGAGTTCCCGTGACCTCCACCATCCAGTCCCCGGTGGATTTGACGTTTACCTCCACATCGGTGATCTCCCACACTACAGGTACGACAGGGGCGAGAGGAGTCGTGAACTCCCCCGCGAACGCGGGAGCCCTGTCATCGCCCAGGGAGGAATCGGTGAAGAAGTAGGCGTATGTCCTGTTGTGCTCCAGCACGGAACCATCCAGCATGAGCGTGTAGATACCCACTGGCTCCTCGGCGAGCTGGTGGTATCCAGCGTTCATGATCATGATGTAGATGGTCAGGTTGGTTGGCGCCCCCACGGTGACAGTGAGGTTCATCCCATCAAGGACGACATCGGCGGATGCCACGGACCAGGGGTCGACCTCATCTCCTGTTGTGAAGGTCCAGGAGAACGCCTCGTCATCCCAGAGAGGCCAGCCATCAATGGAGACCGCCCCTAGGCCCACCTCAACAGTATAGGTGGTGTTGGGCTGGAGATCGTCGTGGTAAATTGTGACCATCTCACCCCATACGCTCCAATTGAACTCCAATCCGGTCACTGCAGGGGTGATGGTGATCGCCCCCTCCACCGAACCAGGATCCATGGTCTCGGAGAATACTATCACAATCGGCGTGTCCAGATACTCATCCGTCCCGTTGGGGGTCCCGTGTGTCACGTTCACATAACCCGGTGGAATAATGACCACGTAATCCAGAACCGGATCTACCATTACGGCGGTCCCCGATATGACCAGGCCCTCAACCTTCTTTCCCTCGTACCCGGACCGCAATCCTTCAACAGGCTGCAGGTCCTCGGGCGGTGTGAGGTTCAGATCGTATGTACCATAGTCGACATAACCGAAATCAAAAATGCCTACGCTGTCGGTTACGACGGACCTCACTTCAACTTCACCATCAATGAGCGTAACGGTCACGTCGGGAATACCTTCAGCATAGAAGCCGCCGGAACCCAGCACCGTTCCCGCCAATGTTGCGATCGTCCGGTTGGCGAGATATTGCCTGTCCCACCAATCATTCCAACCGTTCACGACAATATCGTTGACCCTGTAATCACTGTACAATTCGGATATCCCGATCACGATATCATAGGTCCCCGCTACCACCTCAAAGGAGAAGTTTCCCCCGGCGTCCGTAAAGGCCCAGGAGATCACCTCCGTGTTCTCCTCGTTCTCCAGGGTGACGTTGATGCCTTCGATCGGGACGCCCTCCCAGTCAACTACCTGTCCAGCGATCGTGGAATAGGGAATCAGCTGCAGGATGAGGCCCTCTGCTCCATCGTATCCAAGATCAAGGGCCAAAGTATCCGATAGCGTATCGTTGAAGAAACGGAGCGTGTAATTGCTTGGATAGAGCTCGATGCTGAACTCCCCGGTCTCGTTGATGACGAGGTCATAGCCGTTCATCG
>JAUVCY010000245.1 GCA_030595585.1 Thermoplasmatota archaeon | reverse complement strand
GATCACCATGATCGACCTCGCCCAGGGGGGATTCGATATCTCCGGGTATCATCTTTACGGCGTCAGCACGTATATCAACGTGGCAGGTGTGGAGATGACAGGGGGTTTCGATTCCATTGGTCGCGGTGCCAGGGAACACGTTGTGGTTGAACCCGTGATAGAGGAACCCGAGCCCAGGGAGAAGGAAAAGGAGGAGGACGATGGATCCCTTCTCTGGCTTTTTATCCTGATAGCTGTCATTCTTTTTGTGGCTATACTGGCTGTTGTCATATTCTTGGTTCTTCGAAAAAGTGGGTCAAAGGAGAAGGAAGCAGAGGCCGTGGAAACCACATCAACTGTTGTTCCAGACCAGATCACCCCTCCCGTTCAGCAGGAGGAACTCCCTGCTGCGCCGGTGGAAGCTCAACCAACTGCACCACCACCCATACCACAGCCCCAACAGCAGGCTCAAACTGCTGATCAGACAAGTGCAGAGGCTCAAAGCAGTGCGGAGGCACCCCCTTCTCAGCTTCCCCCACAACAGCCCCCTGTGGTTCTTTCCGAGACACCACCGATCCAACCACCAACAGAGGGACCGGAGGCGGTCATTGAAGGATCACTTGAACCTCCTTTGGAACCAGCGGCAGAGATGCAACCTTCTGCCGCACCACAGCCACCGGTGGCTCCGGATCAGACATCTGAGCAGACCCAGAACCCTGCGTAGAACAAATCGGATCGAAAGATCACGCCTGAGTACCTTATAAAGGCAAATCGTATATGTCTCCTGATCGATCCACACAGTGATGAAACTGGGAATGCTGGTCGATTTCGACGGAACTATCACGGAGATCGATTCGTCATATCAGATGCTGGAACGCTTCTCCAACAATAACTGGTCTGCAATAGAGAGGGAGGCTCTCGAGGGAAGGATCACGATCCTCGAAGCCTTGAAAAGACAGGCGGAACTTGTCTTTGGAACTCCGGATGAGATATCAAGACATCTGATCGCGAATGTCAGGATGAGAGAGGGGTTCTCAGAGTTCTCGGATTACTGCAGGGACAGGGAGATCCACCTGGAGATATGTTCCGACGGCTTCGGCTTCGCCCTTGGCGTCCTCCTGAAGGAGTGGGGGCTGGAACACATACCCTGGACGTCAAATCCAACATACCCATCAAAGAATGGAATGAGGATCGAGTTCCCCTACCACAGGGAAGGGTGTCCCATCAATGCCAACTGCAAATGCTTTCACCTCGAGCGCCTGATGGACAGGTACGAAACGGTCATATTCGTCGGAGATGGGACCACGGACGTATGCGTATCAAGGAAAGCGCCAATACTCTTTGCAAGGGACGAACTCGCAAACGTATGCGACAGGGAGGGCGTCCCATATCACCCATGGAAAAGTTGGACCGATATCCTCTCCTTCGTCAGAGAAAAGGTTAATGAGCGATAAAGTTCCTATAACACCGGGGAAACGCCGTCGTTACCGAATGGTATTACCGTCAGATGGCGAGAGGTGGAGATATATGAAGAGGAGGATCTCCGTTATATTCAATCCCGAGGCAGGGACCGGCAGGTTCAACATCTCAGGCGAGGACCTTGTACGGATGGTCAAGCAGGCCGGTGCTGTTCTGAACAAGGACCTCGAGGTCACCCTTCACCAGACGAAAGGAAAAGGTGACGCCAGCATCATTGCCTCAAGGGCCGTTCTCGAAGGGGCCCACGTGGTCGCCGCCTCTGGAGGGGATGGAACGATCATGGAGGTGGCAAATTCACTTGCAGGAACCACATCATCACTGGGGATCATCCCACTCGGCACGGGTAATGACACCCTGATGTCAATGGCCGGGCACTGCGACAGGGACAGATGTATCAGGGAGATCGTATCCGGAGAACCAGTGAAAATGGACCTCGGCTCGATGAACGGCCAATATTTTGTAAATGTCGTTGGCCTGGGCCTGGACGCGGCGATCAATCACGAGACCGCAAAGAGAAGGGAGCTGGTCAAGAAGATCGGACCCACGGGAGTATATGTGCTGTCCGCGGTCAAGGTCATCACTCGATACAGCCCAACGGAGGTGGAGATCTCCATGGATGATAAGGGATCGGAAAAAGGGGGGGTATACATGTTCACCGTTGGAAACGGGACGACCTGCGGTGGCGGCTTCAGGCTCACCCCAAAAGCGGTCATGGATGATGGGATCCTGGATATTTCCATGGTCAGACCCATGAACCCGGTCAAGGCGTTGATGAACATACCCTACGCTTACAAGGGCACTCACCTCAAACGAAAGGAGACGAGCTATCATCAGGTGAAGGAGATAACCGTGACGTCAACAGGGGGAAAGGTCCCATATCATCTGGACGGGGAGGGGGGTTTCGAGGACAGGTTCGTCTTCAAGGTTGCCCCGGGAGCGCTCAAGACCGTGCATCACCTGAAAGCCAGATGATGCGGCTTTTCACCGTTACCATCTCCCGCCTGCCCCCACCAAATCCTCCCTTCCCATTCCGAGATAGCCCCCCAATCCAGAAAAAGAGACGGCCTTTTGTAATCAACATCAGAAAGATCACAACTCCGACCGTAACTCCGAGCCGCCACCAGATCAGCGGGATGAAAGATATGGGATATTGATCCTTGATGGATCGATATAGGTTTAGACCAATAATGGTTAGGAGCACATAATATCAAAATCTATCATTCTTCCAGAACAGGTTCAATATCTTTTTTTCTTATATACAGGAATGCCATTAATATCAAAATCGCTATGCATATTACCGATATTGCCATCAACATCATTGATAAGGTGATCTTTCCATTATCCGGATCGTCAGAAATTTCCAATGAGATCAATGTATAGATCGTCACATTGCCGTCTGTTGCTGATACATTGAGTATGTGTGTTCCTTTGATCGGGTCCTCCCAGGTGATCAAACCCGTTTCGGGATCGATAAGAATTCCGTTAGAAGCTCCGTTCAAGGAATAGATGATCTCATCCTCGATGTCATGATCTGTGGCAACAACTTGGATGGATATCGGTTCTCCTTTCTTCCCCTCATATGAGGTCTCGAACATCCCCCATTCAGGTGCTGTGTTGACACCAAAAACTGTTATTGTGATGTTTGAATACGATATCCCACCCTTGTCATCCGATACAGTCAGGTTCACCCAGTAGATCCCAGCATCCCCGTTCCCCGGCACCCCCGTGATAATGTTCTCATTTGAATTCAGGGAAAGCCAATTTGCATTCGATCTGAGTGCGGACGATATCACATCTCCTGTCGGGTCAATGTCTATGGCAGAGTATCCGAGCTGGAATGGCTGGCCCTCTATGGCGTCCTCGTAAGTATCGAAGGCGATGGTGGGGGGATCGTTGGTGTTCAGGACCTCTATGGTGAAGTTGTTGTAGTCCATCCCTCCGTTGTTGTCTCTGACCGAAATGTTGACCCAATATTGACCCACGTCCTCATTATCTGGCGTCCCCGATAGATTATGAGTGGTTGTGTCGAATTCCAGCCATCTCGCATCCGTTTCAATGTCCCAGTGTATTGTATCCATGGTTGAGTCTCTGTCCGATGCAGCGATCCGGTTGAAATACTCCACATCCTCCATGGCAATCGTCTTATCCTCTATCAGTAGTTCGGGCGGATCGTTTACGTTGACAACATACAACGTGAAGTTAATCAGATCCATTCCACCGTTGCCGTCAGAGACGGAAATATCAACCCAACAGGATCCGACATCATCATTGTCTGGTGTCCCGTTCAGATATCCAGTTTCCATATCAAATTCAAGC
>JAUVCY010000155.1 GCA_030595585.1 Thermoplasmatota archaeon | reverse complement strand
CAGAACGTATAAGCCCCGGGAGACCGGGGCTTTTTTTTTAATTATATAATATAATTATATAGTTAGCTTATAATTAAAAACCGGAAAAATCCCTGATTTTTCCACGGTTTGAATGTTTAAGAAATAATCGTTATCTGAACCTAACATTCACATTAATCAGATTAATTATATAATGTAATTATATAGTTAACTTATAATTAAAAAAAGATCACTTGGTCCAAATCTACCAATCATTAAGTACACAACCCCCTTTACAACGAGTAAGCTGGATGGAGTATATGGGATGAATGAACATCTTGAGAATAGGGGACGGTCCACAGACCTCAGGAGGAATATCACCATTGGAGTGATATCCCTCTGCATCTATCTGATATCCATTATATTGTTGGGTATCTTTTTCAGGGCCCCCATAGAGGATGCATGTAGCTCCATGATCAACTGGTTTGGATATCTGGGGATATTCATATCGATATTCGTAATGGACGCATTCATGACACCTCCGGCTCCAGATCTGATCATATTCATAGCCGTGGCGGGAAACATGGATCCCGTACGGGCGCTGCTTGCCATGTGCAGTGCGTCATTGCTTGCTGGATCGCTAGGTTACCTGTTGGGTAAGAAGATCAGGGAGAAGGGTTTTTTTGTCTCACCGGATAACAGATATATTCTCATGGGCCAGAACCTCATAGGAAAATATGGGATATGGGCCGTGGCCATAGGGTGTCTTACACCATTTCCATTCACAATAATTACGTGGACCTCAGGTTTCCTGGGAATGCGTTACAAGCTCTTCCTGCCGATCACGCTTCTACGGATCCCCCGTTTCGCCATCTATTATTACCTGTTTTCCCTGGGGTGGCTCTAATGTTGACCTGTGAACAATAGTATACTTTTACCATAACGAACGAACTCTGACGTGATTTATGGAGGAACGATCACATGAAAGTGTCCAGGGTCGCCTCCTTGAATCTCTGGGGGAACATCGTTTCGATATTCTTTGACATCAGATCTATCCTTTGCCTGAGGTAGTTGGAAACGTCGTATTTGGATGCGATCTCCTGGGCGATACCAAGGTACTTTCTGACGGAACCCTCGGATACGGTCAGGATGAGCTTGTTGTTGCATTTATGCGGTTTTGGGGACCAGAGGATATTGTTGCATTTACCCGAAAGCGGTATCCTTCTGTATTTCGACCCACACTTCGTGCACCTGAAGGACTGCTGTGCATAGGACCTCAGGTTGCCGATAAGGTCGGGTAGAAGGTGAGTTGTCAGCACTCTCTCCGCAACATCGTCCTCATCCACTGCCCTGATCAATGTCGCCAGTTCCAGCTGCTTGTCGATCTTGTTCCCTGTGACCCCTATGGTCTTGTAGGCGGAGATACTTGGTGCGAAGTTAATATCATTGGTGTCCATGCTGAACATGAACGATTCGTACTGTCTCTCCGTCCCCAGCCGCGATTTGATAGTGTCCATTCTGTGCATCCAGTAGTCGTTGACCTTGACACCTTTCGCGCTGGCCCTGTAGAAATCCAGAGGATATCTGGATCGCAGGTCCACGTTGTGCGCCTCTTTGTCGACCTCCGAGGGGTCCAATCTCATTGAGAGCACCAATGGAGTATCCATCTGTCCTCCCCTTCTCTCGGGGAGGAAGGTCCTTGAGAAGTTCAACAGCCCATCCATCAGGAGGAGGATCGCATCTTCGTCTCCATCGCAGTTCCTTCGCTTGGCCGCATGGTAATAAGGATGGCCGAGGCACCCCAGGGCATTGGTGTAGCCTATCAAACGGCACAATACCCCAGCTGACGTATGGGGGGCAAGGCCTATGCATAGCTGTCCGATCATGTCCTCTCGCTTCTCCGCGTTGTAGTAGGGTTCCTGTCCGTAGATCATCACCAGCTCATCGTCGATGAATTTGGAGATCTTCACCAGGTAGTCACCGCATTTGTTGTGCACCACAACATCCTGTGCCTTCAATTCAAGAAGTTGGTCGTCCGACCTGAGATCTTCGCCGAAAACATCCCGGGTGTATTCAAGCTCCCTCAGCATATCGACAGAGGCCCCTATTTCCCTCGGCCTGAAGTGGGTCAATGTGATATCCGTCATGTCGTATCTGATGGTTCCATCGCGGAAGACAAACACTCCGTGTTTCGCCCGGAGCATGCCCTTCTCCAATCTCTCAGGGATCTTCTCCTTTGATATGAGGCCCTTGACCCCCTTCAGGTCCGGCAGGGAGTCCACGGAAGGGAATCCCAGCATCTTCGCAGCCCTGATCGCGTCGTCCCTGGTGTTCAGGGCCATCCTTTCCCTGCTATCTCCCGTGGACTGTTTAAGCGTCTGGGCGCTGCATTCAGGGCAGTACTGATAGGGGGACATTGTTTTACAGTTCTTGCACAGTCGCGGAATAGTATTCGCCTCGACACCGGTTGAGAACGTCTTCTTGAGGAGCCTTTGGGGCCCGGCCTGCTGGCCAACCGGATACAGTCCGTGAACGGGAGGTTTCATCTTCCTGAGGTCCGCCTTTTCAGGCCTGCCCATACGGGCCCCGATCCTGGTCAGTGCCTTCTCCACCACCCTCACCCCGGATAGCGCGGATACGGCATCCATTACGTTATCGATGGCCCCGAAATCCTTCGGGAGGGAGCCTTTTTTGGTCCCCTCGTCAAGGCCAAGGCATCTAAGGAGCGGATAGGCCATATCCTCGATGATATAGCTGCCCTCCCTCTCCTTGTGAAGGCAGCAGAGGGTTATCATGATCTTTTTGATCTCCTTATCAGCAGGTATCGTAAGGACCTCCGATCCGAAGGATCCTCTCTCACTGATGTGGTTCCTGAGCTGGTTCAACTGTGAGAGGGAGATATCATGCCAGAAAAGTGTCCACCTTGGGTGGAGGGGTACGGTTAGCTCCTCGCTGATCTTGAAAGCATCCCTGGCATCACCGGGGATGTGGGCACGGGGGGAGTACTTGCTGATCCTCTCCTCGATCAGATCCGCCCTTTTTGCAGCTTCCTCAAGGAAGGCCTTGATAGCTCTGTCGGCAATATCCTCATATTCTCTCTGTTTCCTGGCCTTTTCCTTATCGTTCAACTCATTCCAATGATCATCCTCTTTCAGGGAGTTTAATGGTGCCATCTCCTTTTCACGGATAAGGGCGGTCTCCTCTTCGAGGATAAGCGCCTCAGCGAACGGGTCGTGATCGCCCTTCAGGTCGTTGTCCCTCTTGTACAATGACTCCTGAACCTCCCATTTCCACCAATCCTCGTTGTAGCTCCCTCGGATCAGTTTATGGTTGTTCTCGGTAAACTCCCCAAATGGTATGAGGATCTCTCCGACGTCCACAATGGACTGTATGTGCCCCCTGGCCTTTGACAGCGACTCCCTGTCGTTCACCTCTATCAGGTCACCGTTTTGGAGTAGGACTATCGACCCGTCTATCGTATCGACCGTCGTAACGGCCCCTGCCTTCCCGGGCCTTTCGATCTTCACCTGGGTCCCCAGCGCAAGGAATTCCTCCATGATGAAGAGGGAATATGGGTTCATTGCTATCGTGGCCAGGCCACAGGTCCTTCCCCTTCCATATCTGAGCCTGAACCCTCCTGGTCTTGAAGGGTGGGAGAATACCGGCCTTCCGGCAATGAGGTCCTTAATGTACTTCTCCGTTGCATCAGCCGTGGGATCTATACCTTTATCCGAAAGTGTGATGGTTCTGGTGTCCCCATCTTCGTTGAAGTCGAATCCGTCGGTGTCGACCTCCTCTTCCATATCATCATTGAACAGTGGGTCAAGCTCCTCTCCCGCCTCATCCGGGGATATAAGGTCCTCCAGCCCACCGGATCCCTTCTCCTTCCCCGCGTCCTTCTGCGCACTCACCTTCTTCTCTTTGGGTTTGAGCTCCTCCAGAAAGTCCCAATCCCTGATCTCAAGGGCTTTTGTGATCTTGAGTATCTTCTTTGCCTTGAGCAATATTCCCTCTGCGATCACCAGGCAGACGCCCGACCTTACCTGGTTGGTGCCAACTCGTGGCAGATCTCTGTTTCCCTGAACCTCCACCTTCTCGGTCCCCTCTCCGTTTATACATACTGGACATTTCCTCATGACCAGCTCGATCTCCTCGTTGGAGGGATTGTACTGAAGTTTCTTGTACAGCTGGAACTCCTCGATGGTCCTGGCGATCTCCTTATCCGTGGGGATATAGGTTCCTATGCCTATGGATTTTCGAACCATATCCGCGATCAGAACCGATAAAGCCTGGGCCGTCCCTCCCGCAGCCCTTATCGGGCCGGCGAAAAAGATGTCAGCATATCTGGTCCCATCGTGGTTCTGCCCTATGGCAACCTCTGCGATACCTTCCAGGGGCGCGACGAGCACGCCCTCGGTCAATATCGCCAGGCCCGTTCTGGTGGACTGGTCCAGGGCTTTCTCCTCTCCCTCACCGTTATCGAGGAGCTCCCTTGCGACGTCCTGAGCGATCTTCAAACAGAGCTGTTCCCTGCTCATCGTGGGGGCAAGCTCTCTTATCCTGACCGCAACACCCTCGGGGCCGACCAGCTTCTCAACCCTTCCCGCAAGGTCATCCGCGAAGGGGATCTCAACCTGATCCGATGGGTCAAAACCCTTTGTCCTGCACCTTGTGGCTATTGAATGAGCACGATGGGCCTCACCCTTCAACTTTGCAAAGTAGCCACTCATCTCCCTGGAACAGACAGGTCCTTCCATCAGGTCTCACCGCGTAAGCTCAACTACCTGATCCCATGGTTTAAATGGTTTTGGATGGGTAGGTGAAAATGCAACCTTTTCAGGATCCATGTGGAGATCGTTCATGTCTGAAAGAAGGGGCATGGATGGGCTCTTCGACTGCTGGAGAGGCCCGGGCCAATTTACACTGGTTACCGTTTAGAAAACCTCTTTAAATAGAAAGGCCCTATGGATGATCGTTCCCCTGTTCAAGTGGGGGATCAGTATGAGGAGATGAGTGCGTTTTGAATTCCAATGATGTCATCAGGTTGCTCTGCGATTCGTACAAGCTGAGGATCCTCAACTCAATGAAGAAGATACCCCGTTCCGCATATTACATAAGCGTCATGTTGAACGTCCCCTTATCTTCGATATACAAAAGTTTGAATGAGCTTGAAAAAATGGCCTTGTTGGAGAGGACGGGACGTTTCCTTACACCCGAAGGTGTCAGGGTTAGTTATTACAGGTCCTGGCTTGAGAAGATAGATCTGACGTTGGAAGAAGGCGAGGTTATTTACAGGGTCCTGTTCAGGGGAGGTCGTGAAGAGATGATCGGTAAGGTCTGCCTGCCTTCCAGGGCAGGGACAAAGGATTAGTGTGAGGGATCGATATACGA